>JAYUCM010000040.1:0-15279 GCA_043740355.1 Acidobacteriota bacterium
CGGTGGGCGGAGTTCGGAGTGCCCGATCCCTCGTTTTTTGTCGTCCGGATCGAGGCCGTGGCGCACGCGCGTTTCCGCGCCGAGTTCGTGCCGGTCCGCTAGCCGCGCGTCATGGCCGGCACCCTTCACGTCGTCGCGACACCGCTGGGGAATCTGGAGGATCTCTCGCGCCGGGGCCGGGAGACTCTCGCAGCGTCGGCGCTGATTGCCTGCGAGGACACGCGCCGCACCGCCAAGCTCCTCGCGCACTGTGGCCTTGACGTGCCGATGGTCGCCTTCCACAAGTTCAGCGAACGCGACCGGCTGGACGTGGTGCTCGAGGTCTTGGCCAGCGGCAGGGACGTCGCGCTCGTTTCCGACGCCGGCACGCCCGGGGTCTCCGACCCGGGCGCTCTCCTCGTCGCCGTCGCGCACGACGCCGGGATCCGGGTGTCGCCCGTGCCCGGCCCCAGCGCCGTCGCCGCGATCCTCTCCGCGGCCGGCCTTCCCGCCGACCGCTTCGTCTTCGACGGATTCTTGCCGCCCCGCGCCGGCGAGCGCCGGAATCGACTTCGGGCCCTCGCGGCCGAACCGCGCACCGTCGTCGTCTACGAAGCGCCCCACCGGGTCAAAGCGACGCTTGCCGACTTGGCGGAGGTGCTGGGGGAGCGCACGATCGTCTTGGGGCGCGAGCTGACCAAGGTGTTCGAGACGATCCTGCGCGGAAGCGCGCGCGAGGTTCTCGCTCGCATGGGCACAGGCGCAGTGAAAGGCGAAATCGTGATCGCTTTCGCGGGCTACGACGCCGCGTCGTCACCCCGGCCCGCCGAGGACGACTCGTTGAAGACGGCCTGGGACGGAGCGTTGGCAGCGTCGAAGGGCGACGCGCGTGCCGCGCTCAAAACCGCCGCAAAGGCGCTCGGAATCAAGAAGCCGGAGCTGTGGAGGCGGTTGGTCGAGCGGGGTCTGATCCGCGATTGATCGTACACCCCGCGCAACCTCCGGCCTTCTTCTTGGGCGCCTTCGTCTCCGGGTCGTACTCGTACTTCAGGCAGCACATCAGGCGGCCGCACATCCCGGAGATTTTCGAGGGGTTGAGCGAGAGCCCCTGGGCTTTCGCCATCTTGATCGAGATCGGTTCGAAACCCTTGAGGAAGGTCGAGCAGCAGAGCTGCTTGCCGCAAGGGCCGCAACCACCCTTCATCCCGGCGTCCTCGCGGTCGCCGATCTGCCGCATCTCGATGCGCGCGTTGTATTGAGTTGAGAGGTCGCGGACAAGGTCGCGGAAATCGATGCGCCCCTCCGACGTAAAATAGAAGGTCATCTTGCGCCCGTCGAGCTGGCGGTCGACCTGGCCCAGCTTCAGGGGCAGCTTGCGCTCGGCGATCTTGCCGTGACAGAACGCACGCGCGTCTTTCTCGGCCGCCAGCTTGCGCGCGTAGGCCTCTTCGTCGTCGCGGCTGGCGCGGCGGACCACCTTGGGGAGTCTGGCCCCGGTCTTGTAGAAGGGGTTTCCGAGGATCGGAGCGACGACGGTCCCGAACTGCAGGCCGTGCTCGGTGTCGACGAGGCACGCCTCACCCACCTCCAGCGGAAACCCCGCAGGATCGCAGTGCCGTGTGCGCGGAGTCACACCCAGGCGGATGCCGACGATGTCCATGCGGCGTGTAGTATACGTCGACCGCGCGCGGGGATGGTGAGAAGGACCGCATGGCCGGGACCAAAGGGAAGGAAACGACCGAGGGTGCGGTGCTCGCCCGAAACCGGGCCGCGTCGCACGAGTTCCACCTCTCCGACCGGTTCGAGGCCGGCATCGTGCTCACCGGCACGGAGGTGAAGTCCATCCGCGCCGGTCGCGCCAACGTCAAGGACGGCTACGCCAAGGTGACGAACGGCGAGGTCTTCCTCTACAACGCGCACATCTCCCCGTACGAGCCGGGGCACCGCGAAAACGCCGACCCGTTGAGGACACGGAAGCTGCTGCTCAACGCACGCGAGATCCGGAAGATCGGGAAGGAAACCGACACACCCGGTGTGACCCTGGTCCCGCTGAGCCTCTACCTGAAAAACGGCAGGATCAAGGTCGAGCTCGCGATCGCCAAGGGGAAGAAAGCGTACGACAAACGAGAGGCCATCACGAAGAAAGACGTCGAGAGGGAGATGGCGCGGGCGCGCGGCGCGCGGCGCATCGACTGACTACGCTTCGGCGCGAGGGACCTCGCTCGGCGCTGGAGGCGGCGCTCCCTTTTTCATGACAAGCTGCTTGATCTCGGCGTTATTCCCGGCGGCCTCGGCTTGGAAGAGGATCGCGGTATTCGCGCCCGGCATCTTCGGGATCTGGAAGGTGGCCTCGACGCGACCGTCCTGCGCGGTCGTGCCGGAGAAGACCTCCTTGGGCTTCTCGCGCGTCGAGATGAGCTTGACGGTGACCTTCGCCCCCGCGACGGGGCGGTCGGAGGCCTCGGCGATCACTCGCAGGTTGAGGGTCGGCTCGGTGCCCTCGACGAAGGTCTGCGGCTCGGCCATTTCCAGGCGGATCTGCTCGAGCCCCACCTCGCGAGCGAGGAACTCGAGGACGACCTCGTCGAGGCTGCGGTTCGTGACGATGTTGTAGCCGAACGGGCGCGGCCCGTCGGGGTCGAAACGTCCCGAGAGGATCTCGCGGATGATCAGCTGGTGCTGCGATTCCATCCGCCGCGCGAGCTCCGCGTCGCTGTACTCGGGCGATCCCAGAAGCTCGCGGTAGGACGACCTCCGGGACGTGACGATCTCCCCGCCGGTGTAAACGAGGCTTTCGACGACGGGGTTGGCGACCCCCTTGTCCTCGGTTTGCACATGGAAAACCCGGCCCTCGTAATCGACATCGGTGTTGAAGCCGGTCATCATGGTGCGGCTCAAGGTATCGGGGTGTTCCGGCAGGGTCAAGAAGAGCTTTCAGAACCCTGAGGATCAGGTTCCGTATACTCGCGCGGCAGCTGGAGGAGGGACAACGCATGGATACCGCCATCGCCCTGCGCGATGTGGTCAAGGAATTCGACGGCTTTCGCGCGGTTGACGGCGTCACGCTCGAGATTCCGTCTGGCGGCATCTTCGGATTGCTCGGACCCAACGGCGCCGGAAAATCGACCACGATCCGCATGATCATGGACATCATCCGTCCAGACACCGGGACGATCACCGTGCTGGGCAAGTCGTCGCAAGAAAACGTGAGGCACCACGTCGGGTACCTCCCCGAAGAGCGCGGGCTCTACAAGAAGATGAAAGTCCTCGACAATCTCGCATTCCTGGGAACCCTCACGGGCTCAACCCCGCGCGACGCACGGAGCGAGTCCCAGGCGTGGATGGAGAAGCTGGGAATCGCCGATTGGGCATCGAAGAAGATCGAGGAGCTCTCGAAGGGAATGCAGCAGAAGATCCAGTTCGCCGCAGCCGTGCTCGGCAAGCCTAAGGTTCTGATCCTCGACGAGCCGTTCTCCGGCATGGACCCCGTCAACCAGAACCTGTTCAAGGACATGATCCTCGAACTCAACCGCGGGGGGACGACGATCGTCTTCTCGACGCACCAGATGGAGACCGCCGAGCGCCTCTGCAAAGGGATCGCGCTCATCAACAAGGGGAAGCTGGTGCTCTCCGGCTCCCTCGCAAAGGTCAAGGAGGGGTTCGGGAAGAACTCTCTGTTGATCGAGTACGAGGGGGACGGCGGCTTCCTCGGCGCACTCCCCGGCGTTGCGCGCGTCGACGGCTACGGGTCGTATTCCGAGATCCGACTCGAGGCCGGGGCCGACCCGCAGACCATCCTCAAGTCCGTCGCCGGACGGCTGAAGGTGAACAAGTTCGAGATTGTGGCCCCCACGCTTCACAACATCTTCATCGAGAAGGTCGGTGCGACCGCGACGCCCGTCCTCGAGAGGGTCGGCGATGCATAACATCTTGATGATCGTTCGCCGGGAGTACCTCGAGCGCGTCACCAAAAAGTCCTTCTGGCTCGGCACTGCGGTGTTCCCCCTGTTGATGGTCGGGTTCAGCTTCCTCCCGCTGCTCCTTGTCGGCCTCGGTGGCAACGACCAGAAACCGATCGCGCTCGTGGATGGCACCGGAAAGCTCGCCGCGCCGCTTACCCGCGAACTGTCCGACGAAAAACTGAAGAACGGCCAGCCGCGCTACCTCATCGAGAACGTCCCCATCGCGGGCTCGCTCGACGACACGCGCAAGCCGCTCGAACAGCGCGTTCGCGACAAGCAGATTTACGGGATCCTCTCGGTCAACGCGGACATCGACGCCAAGGACGCATTCCAGTTCTACGGGCGCACGGTCGGCGACATCAAGTCGATCGCGGAGTTCCAGAGCGCGCTGCGCCGCGCCGTCATCGGACTGCGGTTCGAGAAGGCGAACATTTCGGTCGACGAGCACGTTGTCGCGAAGCTGACCGCGCCTGTCGATATGCAGACCAACGAGCTATCCAAGGAAGGCGGAAGCACGAAGAAGGGGTTCGCCGAAGCGTACTTCGGTACCTTCATGTTCGTATTGGTCCTGTTCATGACCCTTCTGCTCTATGGAATCGCGACGATGCGGGGAATCCTCGAGGAAAAGTCGAGTCGCGTGATGGAGGTCCTACTCGGATCGGTCAGCCCGGACGAGTTGATGACGGGCAAGATCCTGGGAATCGGCCTCGTCGGGCTAACGCAAGTGGCGATCTACGCGGTGACGGCAGGGCTCGTCCGGATCTACCTGAGTACGCAATCAAACCCCGACATGGCGGGAGCCCTATCGTCGTTCACGGCCGGGAAGATGGCCTTCTTCCTGGTCTTCTTTCTCCTGGGCTACTTCATGTACACGGCGCTGTTCGCATGCATCGGCGCCGTCTGCAATTCGGAACAGGAGGCGCAGAACCTCCAATCGCCGGTTCAGATGTGCCTCATGTTACCCATGATGGCGACGATCTTTTTCGTGGGCCAGCCCGACTCCACGATCTCCGTCATCGTCTCGCTCATCCCGATCTTCACCCCGATGGTGATGTTCATGCGGATCTGCGTCCAGACCCCGCCCGCGTGGCAGATCGCGCTCTCGATCGTGTTGACCTTGGGCGCCACGTTGCTCATATTCCGCGGCGCCGCGAAGGTCTTTCGCATCGGAATCCTCATGTACGGTAAGCGCCCGACGATCCCCGAGATCTTCCGCTGGGCGCGGAGTTAGGGGACACACCCCTAAACCGGGAAGCGCATCCCGATCAGCTTGTACGCGAGGCGCGCCGCGGTGAAATCGGCGTGGTGGAGCCCGGGCGACGGGGCGAGCTCGACGAGATCGCAGGCCACGACGTTCGCACGCTTGATCAACCGGTCGAGGAAACGGAGCGTCGGCCACCAGGCCCCGCCGCCCGGCTCCGGTGTGCCCGTCGCCGGAATGATCGCGGGATCGAAGTAGTCGAGGTCGATCGTCAGGTAGACCGGCTTCTCGTCCAGTCCTTCGAGCGCGCGCTCGATCCAGGTCTCGTGGTCCATCTCCCACGCGTGCACGATGCGGTAGCCGGGGATACCCTCGCGGATCCAGCGCGCCTCGGCGACGCTGTAGTTGCGGATGCCGACCGCCGTCAGCGGCACGCCGAGATCGAGGCATCGCGCCATGGCAGCAGCGTGCGACCAGCGGTCACCGGCGTACTCTTGGCGTAGGTCGGCGTGGGCGTCGAGCTGGACGATCGTGAGCTCCGGGTGTCGGCTCGCCGCCGCCGCGACGCCTCCCGGCGTGATCGCGTGCTCGCCGCCCAACATGACGACCCACTTCCCGGCGTCCATCAACGCTCCGAAGCGCGTCTCGATGCGACGAACGACCTGTTCGGTCGTTCCGACGACGTCGAGCATCGCGTCGGTGAAGAGCCCGGCGTGGAACGGCTCGCTCAACAGCTGCTCGTCGTAGAGCTCGACCTGCGCCGAGGAGCGCAGGATGGCCTCGGGCCCCTTCGCCGTGCCCGCACCGTAAGATACGGTCGCCTCGTACGGCACGGGCAAGACGACGACCCCCGCGTCGTCGAACGCACACGCGGCCTCGCCGCCGCCGAAGGGGGGAATGTCGCTGACGTCGCGTTTCATGGGCGCTCCTCGCGTCGCGGGACGTGGAGGGCCGATTATAGGAAGGAACAAGCGAGGGCCGGGGCTGCCTCCTCGAAAGAACCCCGGCCCACGCCTGGCGGCCTGAACTTCCACCGGATTCGGGGGTCCCGTTCCCGTCGCCGGCGGCCGGGAGTCTGGCCCCCTGCCGCCTCCGCTCTCTCCGCAACGTCGGTGCCGACAACCGCCCCGCGCGGGAACGTGCGTTCGTTGTCCGCCTGCCGTCCGCGTCGTCCGCACCGTCCGCCTCGGAGTCGTCGCGCGCATTGCTACAATGAATGCTCGCATGCCCAAAAAACACCTCGCATCGGCCCGCTCGGCCCAGCCCGGCCTCTTCGACGCCGGAGCCCCTGCGGCCGTTCTGGCGGCTGCGAAGTCCAAGCCGCAGCCCAAGGCAAAGCCCCCTGTCCGCGCGACCGGCGTCAAGCGCGAGGACGCGAACTCGATGGCGGCACGCCAGCGGGAGATCTCAATCTCCGAGTTCTTCACCAAGAACCGACATCTCCTGGGATTCGACAACCCTCAGAAGGCTCTGCTCACCGCCATCAAGGAGGCGGTCGACAATTCCCTCGACGCCTGCGAGGAAGCGGAAATCCTCCCCGAGCTGATCGTCGAGATCCACGAGGTCGGCGAGGACCGCTTCCGGATCGCGGTGGAGGACAACGGCCCCGGCATCGTGCGGCAGCAGATTCCCAAGATCTTCGGGAAGCTGCTCTACGGCTCGAAGTTCCATCGATTGAAGCAGCAGCGCGGCCAACAGGGCATCGGGATCTCGGCGGCCGGGATGTACGGTGTCCTGACGACGGGAAAGCCGGCGCGGATCGTTTCCAAAACCGGGGTGGCTCATCCCGCGCACAGCTTCGAGATCGCGATCGACACGCAGAAGAACGCCCCGGTCGTACACAAGGACGTCGAGATCTCATGGGACAAGGATCACGGCACGCGCGTCGAGATCGAAATGGAGGCCACCTACAAGAAGGGGCGCCGGTCGGTCGACGACTACATCGAGCAGACCGCCGTGGCGAACCCCCACGTGACGCTGCGCTACCTGCCTCCGAACGAAGACGTCAGGCTGTTCGAGCGCGTCGCTGCCGAGCTCCCCGTCGCGTCGAAGGAGATCAAGCCGCACCCTTACGGTGTGGAGCTCGGGATCCTCCTGCGCATGATGAAGGACACCGCGGCGCGCAGCGTGGTCGCCATGCTATCCAACGACTTCTCACGCGTGAGTCTCGCGGTTGCCGAAGAGATCTGCAGGGTCGCCGGCGTCAAGGGCGACGCGGACCCGCGCCGCATGTCCGTTGCTCAGGCCGAGCTGCTCTTCCGCGCGATTCCGAAGGTGAAGATCATGGCGCCGCCCACGGCGTGCCTCTCGCCGATCGGGGAGGAGCTCCTCGCCAAGGGACTGCAGACGCGCGTGCCGTGCGATTTCGCGACGGCGGTGACGCGACCGCCCGCGGTTTACCGCGGCAATCCCTTCCAGGTCGAGGTCGGCTTCGCTTACGGCGGGCAGCTCCCCGCCGACGAGCTGATGGAGCTCTACCGCTTCGCGAACCGGGTGCCCCTCCAATACCAACAGTCCGCGTGCGCGATCACGAAGGCGGCGCTCTCGGTGGACTGGAAATCGTACGGACTCCAGCAGTCGAAAGGGGCGCTCCCCACCGGGCCGCTCGTCGTTTCCGTACACGTCGCATCGGTCTGGGTGCCGTTCACCTCGGAGTCCAAGGAATCGATCGCGTCGTACCCGGAGATTCTGAAAGAGCTCCGCCTCGCGCTGATGGAAGCCGGCCGGCGTCTCGGGGCCTTCGTTCGCCATCGCCGCCGCGTCGCCGACGAGGAGAAGAAGCGCTCCTATATCGAAAAGTACATTCCGCACATCGGCGATGCGCTGCAACAGATCCTGGGATTGACGGACGCCAGGCGCAACCGCACGGTCGAGGACCTGAAGTCGATCCTCGAACACAGCAGGAAGGTCTGACCGTCGTGGCCGCCCGATCGGCGAAACGTTCGCCCAGCGCACCTCGTCTGGCCCGTGCGATCCGTGAGGCGATTCTGCGCGGCGTTTACCCAGCCGGGGTGAAGCTCCGGCAAGAAGAGCTCGCCGCCTCGCTCGGGTGCAGCGTCATCCCGTTGCGCGAGGCGCTGCATACGTTGGCCTCGGAAGGGCTCGTCGAGTTCGTCCCGAATCGGGGGGCGAGGGTGCGCCCCATCTCGAGCAAGGAGATGCGCGAGATGGCCGAAGTGCGCTCGGCGTTGGCGGCCCAGGGGATCCGGCAGGCCTGGCCGAACTTGAAGCCGGCGACTCTCGTCAAGGCGCGCGCGATCGTCCTCCGCATGGAAAAGGCGCGCGACCCCCTCGTTCGCGTCCGCCTCTACGCCGATTTCCACGAAGCGATCCTCGCGCCGGCGGGGCGGCCGTACCTGGTCGCGACGATCCGCGGGATCATCCTTTCGGGCCTCCGCTACATGCCGGTGTGGCTGGAAGCGTGGGCCGCGACGGGTGTTGCGAGCCCGCCGGGGTTCACGCCGGTCCTGGACGCGCTCGAGAAGGGCGACCTCGCCGAGGCGCTCTTGCACGTCCAGCGCGTGTGGGGCGAGCAGGAAGGCGCGTTGGCCGACTTCCTGGAGCGGAGGGAATCGCAGCCGGCCTCGAAAGCAAAAAGGGGCGGGCCTCGACGGCCCGCCCCTTTGAAGATCAAGCGCTGAGCGAAGGATTTACGGCGTCGTCAGCAGCAGATCGTACGAGCCGTAGACGGTGTACCCGCCCGAGGCACGCGTCGAGCGGATGTAGAACAGATCGGACCGCGGCGCGGTCCACGTGATCAGCGAGGACTTGTCTCCGGCTACGCGGTCGTTGTTCGACGCCAGCACCGCCGTGCCGTTAGTATCGAGGATTTCGAGGTTCGTGTCGTTCGCGCTCAAGAGGTTCTGCGTCTGCGCGGTGTAGATCGATCCGCCGACGGCGTTGAACTTGAAGATGTCCGTGTCGATTTCGCCTTTGCCGTCACCGTTCCCATCGTAGAAGTAGGTTGCGTGCACGGCCGGGTCGTTCGCGTTCAGAAGCGTCGCGGCGGCCGTCGTGTTGTTCGGCTCGAACGCATCGGGCCAGAACTGGATGGTGTAGAACGACCAGATGTCCTTCATCGTGGGGAAGTTGCCGTTGACAATCGTCGGGTCGAACCACCCATCCCAGAAGGTCTCTCCGGTCAGATAGGTTACGAGCTTCATCGGTCCGACGAACACCTGCCACGTTTCGAAGTCCGGCAGCGTCAATGCGTCCGGCGGATTGTCGTCGATCCCGGGGGACGTGTCGGTCGTCGAGACGCCGTCGCCGATGTCCCACATCGTCCGGGAGTTCGCAACCTCGCTCGTGTCCCCCTGGCAGACGTACTGCTCGGCGTCTTCGAGGTTGTACCAGTTGACCACGTGTCCGGGCCCGGAGCCGCCGTCGGTCTTGATGTAGAGGTTTGCGTTCGGCCAGCCGTAGTAGCGGCGGACGCTGCAGCCGAAAAACGACGCGCGCCCCTCGTCCCACGCCAGGCGCGTATCCTCGTTGCAGTCCGAAAGGTAGTGCGTCCCTCCGGGGTTCGTCACCTTCGAGTAGTTGTTCATGATGTAGTGCGACCACTCGTGTTGGATGACGGTGTCGTCGTATCCGGCCGTGTCGCGCAAGTTGACGGTGCTGCCCGACGTCGAGGAGACGCCGTTGCCGGACGTCGCCGACCATTTGAACGTCACCAGCTTCGACGAGTTCGGGCGCGAGCCTGTCAAGACCTTGATGAAATCCGCCCCGTACACGCCGCGGTCGAGGATGTTGAACGCCTCGGCCCCGCCGAAGGCCTGCGCGGTCAGCGTGCCCCAGTTCACATTGGTGTTGGGGCCGTGGTTCAGCGCGTCGGGCGAGCTTCCGGCATAGACCGATCCACTCGGGGTCGTGACCTTCACGAAGAGATCGGAGGTCTGCGTCGTCTGCGTGAGGATCACCGCGCGCACTTTGGAGCGCGTCGTGGAGTCGACGACGAGGACGCTGAAGTTGCCGTTGACGTCGGTCTTCCCCCACGCCAGGTGTTGCTTGTTGGAGGGCTTGGTCGGATCGATGACCTCGACGTCCGCGATTCGAACCGGGAGGTTGACGATCACGCCGGTGAAGCCCGTCTGATCCCATTCGCGATGCTGGTAGAGGATCTGGCCCGACGCGGTCCAGTTGGCGTACGCCGGCACGGCGACCGAGACGACGGCCGCGGCGAGCGCGAGGCGAAGCGCGACGCGACCCATCAGTTCACCCCCTGGAGCGAGAAGTTGGCGTGGACGCCGTCGTCGACGGGCTGGTTGTCGGGAACGCCCAACGGGGCGCGCACGACGGCTTCCGTCGCGATGGGCTCGCCTTCCATGAGCCCCGTCGCTTTCACGACGATCTCGTGAATATCGGCGCCTTCGAGGGGCACGGCGATGATGGTGCGCATCCCACCATGAGCACGAAGGACCGGTCCGCCCGCGCCCGGCTCGAGCGGCTCTCCGCTGGGATCCGTCCAGTCGAGGGCCGCCGTCGCGAATCGGCGCCCCTTGAAAGTCCATGTGGAGCCGTCGGGGCGCGTGACGCTGAGCTGAATGTCCCTCGTAGCGCGAACCGCCTCGACGAGAACTTCGATCCGGGCGATCCCGGTCATCGACGGTCCCCCGCGACCCTGTTGCGCAGACGTTTCGACGAGGCGAAGCTGGAGCGCGAAATCGTCCTTCGCCTCGGTCGCGTGCGCGATTCCGGCGAGCACCACGGCGGCGAGCGCGAACATCGTGAGAGCGACGGCAGTTCCGAGCCATGCGCGTTGGATTCGAGGCGTCGTCATCAATTTTCCCCCGTTCGTCGGTTGCGTGGATCAGAGCCCTGCTAGATCTGTACGGCGAACGCACGCGAGCGTCAAGCGGGTTCTCCCGGAAATCCTTGCTCGTCCGACGAGTCGGCTGCGAGCTCTTCCCAGCGCGCGTAGAGCGACGCAAGTCGAGACTGGATCTCGGAGAGTTCGCGGCCCAAGCTCTTCGATCGTTGCGGGTCGCGATAGAACTCGGGATCGGCTTGAAGAGCTTCGATCTCCTTCTCCCGAGCCTCGAGAAGGTGGATCTCCTCCTCGATGGGACGGATTCGGGCTTCCATCGCCTTGCGCTCGCGGTAGCGGCGGTTGCGATCCTCGGCTTCGGCGCGCCGAGAGTCGCGCTTGTGATCGCGGCTGCTAAGGTCGGAGGGGTCCGCGGCGAATTCACCGCGGCCTCCTCGTTCGGATCCGTCCGCGACGTGGCGCTCGAGAAACGTGTCGTAGTCGCCGGCGAACAGCGCGGCGCGGCCGCCGCCGACCTCCGCGATCGACGTCGCGATGCGGTTGATGAAATACCGGTCGTGGGAGATCACGACGAGCGTCCCCTCGAACTCGTCCAGCGCTTCCTCGAGGACCTCGCGGCTCTGCAGGTCGAGATGGTTCGTCGGCTCGTCGAGGAGCATCAGGTTCGAGGGGCGGATCAGCATGCGCGCCAGCGCGAGCCGCGCTTTCTCCCCCCCGGAGAGCACCCCCACCCTCTTGTCGACGTCGTCGCCGGAAAAAAGGAAGGACCCCAACAGCGTGCGCAGCTGCTGCCGCGAGCCCGGCTCCGCCACGCGCTCGAGCGTCTCGAGCACCGTGTCTTGCGGGATGAGCGCTTCCAGCTGGTGTTGGGCGTAGTACTGCACCGTCACGTTGTGGCCCAGCTCGAACGAACCCGCGCCCGGCGCCACGCGCCCCGCGAGCAGTTTCAGGAGCGTCGATTTTCCCGCGCCGTTGGGCCCGACGAGGGCGACCCGGTCCCCGCGGCGCAACAGGAGGTCGAGGTCCGTGAAGACAACCGTCTCGGCGTACGCCTTCCGCACGCCTTCCGCGCGCACGACGACGTCACCCGAGCGCGGGGCGGGTGGAAACCCGAAGCGCACGCGCTTCGCCCGGCTCGGCGCCTGGATCCTCTCGAGCTTGTCGAGCGCCTTCAGCCGAGACTGGACCTGCTTGGCCTTCGTGTTCTTGTAGCGGAACCGCTCGACGAATCGCGTCACCCGCGCGATCTCCTTGGCTTGGTGCTTCGCGGCCTCCTCTCGAGCGTCGATACGCGCCTGGCGCTCGAGGACGTAGTCGTCGTAGCCGCCCGGAAACTCGGTGAGCTTCCCCCGGTCCAGCTCGACGATTCCCCGCACCATGCGGTTCAAGAAGTAGCGATCGTGCGAAACGACGATGAACGCCCCGTCCCAACCGTCGAGGAATCGCTCGAGCCAATCGATCGCCGCGAGGTCGAGGTGGTTCGTGGGCTCGTCGAGGAGGAGCAGGTCCGGGGCCGCGAGCAGCAGGCGGGCGAGCGCGACCCGCATGCGCCAGCCGCCGGAGAGGTTTTTGAGCGGCTCGTGGAATCGCCCCTCGGGAACGCCTAGACCCGAGAGGATCGCGCGCGCCTTCGCTTCGACGCGATCGCCCCCCATCGTTTCGAATCGATGGCGGAGATCGCCGTAGGCCGACGTGAGCTTCGCAAGCTCGGGATCGTCGGGGCGCAGCGCGGCCAGAGCGTGCTCTTGCGCTTCGAGCTGTTCCTCCATGAGACGAATCTCGGCGAAGCCGTCGAGCACGGTCGCGAGAACGCTTCCTTCGCCTACGGTTTCGACCTCTTGAGGCAGGTAGCCGATGCGAACCGTCCCACTCCTGTGGATCTCGCCGGCATCCGGCGCGTCCTCGCCCGAGAGGATGCGTAGGATCGTCGTCTTTCCCGCGCCGTTCGGGCCGACGAACCCCCACCGCGCCGCGCGCGGGATCATCCAGGTCAGGCCGTCGAAGAGCACGCGCGCGCCGAAGCGGCGCTTGATGCGGTCGACGTGGATCATCGCGCGGCGATCACGAAGGGACCCGGTCCCACAGGTCTCGGAAGAGTCGGGCCGAATCCGGCGCGAACCCCGCGTAGTGGTTGTTGAAGTACGCGAGCACCGGACCGCGCGCGCGCGGCTTGAGCACGGCGGCCCAGCGCGTCATCTCGGCGGTGCGATCGACGGCGAGCTCGCTCCACTCGCGCGCGCGCCGCCCTTCCGCCTTCAGCTTCGCGACCAGGGCGTCCATCTTCCTGTGGTTGCCGATGAACCGGACGTACGAAAAATCCGTGGTTCGCAGGTCGGGCCCGGCGAACAGCTTCTCGGGCGCCGGCATGGTGTAGTACGCCGAAAGCGCCAACGCCACGCCGCGCTCACGGAGGAGCGTCAGGAGGGGCGGGGCGATCCAGGTCGCGTTTCTCACCTCGACCGCGAGCTGGCGACTTTCCGGCCAGAGCGCGAGGAACGAGGCGAGCCGCTCGCGGAACGAGGCCCCGGTCGCGTACTCCGTCGCGTCTTTCCCCTTCGCGACGTACCCGAACTGCGCGACGATCGGCCCGAGCTTGTCGCCGAGACGCTCCATCACGGTGAGGAACTCCCGCAGCGGGGTCGCGCAATCCAAGAGACCCTTCTCGTGCGTGATCTCCTGTGGGAGCTTCGCGGCGAAGAGGAACCCCGGCGGCGTCCGGTCGCGCCACCCGTCGACGGTCTTCGCCGACGGGATCCGGTAGAACGTCGCGTCGCATTCCACCGTGTCGAAATGAGTCGCGTAGTGGGCGAGAAAACTCGAGGCGTCCGCCCGCTCCGGATACAGCGTGCCGCGCCAGTCGCTCGACGACCAGGATGAGGTGCCGATACGCAGGGAACACGCGTGGATCGGGATGTTCTGGCTCCTTGGGAGCGGGGGATTATATTCGCGGTGATGCGTCTCACGCCTTGGCCCCTCGTTCTCGCCGTCGCTTGCGGGCTCACCTGCATCCAGGCGACGTCTTGGGACTACACGATCTCCGTCCCCGACGGGCGCGAGGCCACGTTCGAGCTGCCGTTTCCCGTCGAGTACGCGGGGTCCGTGACGATCGAGGCGAGCTGGATAGGCCCGCGCCTCCTGTTCTTCGGGGTGGAGCGTCCGGGACGCGCCGTGGTGGCGCGGCGCTCCGGGCCCTCGCCTCAGCGACTCGATCTCGAGGCGGACGCGACGTCGATGGCAGGCGGAACGTCGTGGAAGCTCACGATCAAGGCGCTTCCGGCCCGGGGCGAAGCCTCCGGTCGATTGCGGGTCACGGCGCCCGACCCGCCCGAGGTGGTGGCACGACGCGAGGCCGCGCTTCATCCCCCGCCGCCTCCGCCGCCTCCGCCGCCGTCGTGGACGCTCAGCAAGGCGGCGCCTCAGGGCGCGAGTGCCGAGGTTGCGCGCGTGTACGGCGCGGTCGAGGCCTTTCGAGCGTCGGTGGTCGAGGCGAAGGGCGGCCCGGCCGACGCGTGCACGTGGCAGATCGAGTTTCTCAAGTACGCGGTTGCGTCCCGCGACCGGTTGGGTGGTCATGGCACGATTCCGGACGTTCCGACGCTTCGGTACTTCGGACGATTGGCCGAATCGATTCGCAGCGTCGAGCTGCTGCGGACCGGGACGAACCACGCGATCGCAGGTCCTGTCCCCGCGAACCGGGACGCCCGCCGCGACTGGCTGATCGCCCGGAACGAGATCGTGCGTCCGATCGAGCGGTCGCTCGACGAGCTGACCGAGCTCCTGCGCGGCGGGCACGCTCCGGCGCTCGAAGACGAGTCGTGGCTTCCGCGTCTCACGGCGTGCATCACCGCTTGCGAGCGCTATTTCGATGAGCGCGTGCGTCTAGGCGGCGACGAGAACGCCCCCAACCGCGATCTGGCCGCCGCGCAGTGGGACCGGATCCTCGCAGCGCAACACGTCTTTGCGTCTCTCGGGCCGTTCTTGAAAGAGCCCGCCCCGCCGGATCGCTGACCGACCGGCTCGTCTTGACGATCCCGGCGCCCTCCCCTACCGTGAGCGACCGGAAGGAGACACGGGGACATGAAGTCCAGAGTCGCGGTTCTGCGCGTCGAGCCGGGTGGCGTCCTGGAACAAGTCTCGCGCTTGTGCGAGCTCGCCGGCCTGCGCGAGACGCTCGCACCCGGATCGACGACGATCCTCAAGGACAACATCTCGTGGCACTTCCCCTTCCCCGCCGCCAACACCACACCGTGGCAGCTCGAGGGAACGATTCGCGCGCTGCGCGGGGCCGGATTCTCGGATCTGGTCTGCGTGCAGAACCAGACGGTCGTCACCGACGCCTTCAAGGGGGAGGATTTGAACCACTACCTCCC
>JAYUCM010000041.1:0-2501 GCA_043740355.1 Acidobacteriota bacterium
CCCCCGAGAACGTGATAGACCCCGCGGAAAGCGTTCGTCCGTTCGAGGGCCAAGACGTTGGAAGCATCCTCGACGACGCACACCGTCGTCCGTTCGCGCCGCGGGTCGGCGCAGATCGGGCACGTCGCCGATTCAGCGAGGTTGAAGCAGATGGCGCATGGACGGATACGCTCCCGCAATTCGCGGAGCGCGACGATCAACGAATCGACCTCCGCGGCCGGGGACTTCAGGACGTGGAACGCAAACCGCTGCGCGGTCTTGCGACCGACGCCGGGGAGTTTCGCGAGTTCGCCGATCAGGCGCTCGAGCGGGGCGGCCAGCTGAGTCAACGCGTCGGCTCCGTCACGAGCGACCGGGGATCTTGAGACCGCCCGCGAGGCCTTGCGTCTTGCGTTCGAGCTCCGCGTCGACCTTGCGCCCTGCCTGGTTGATCGCCGCGACGATCAGGTCCTGCATCATCCCCGGATCGTCCGGGGTGATCGCGTCGGCGGAGAGCGTCAAACCCAGGAGATCCTTCTTGCCGTTCATCCTCACGGTAACGGCGCCGCCTCCGGAAGTGGCTTCGACCTCGAGGGTCTCGATCTCGTCCTGCAGCTTCGATTGCATGCGCTGCAGGTCTTTCATCATCTTCTCGATGTTCATCCGCCCTCCTCGACGGCCGGCGATTGTCCGGCGTCGTCGACGCCGGGGCTCAGCGGTCGGACATCCACCACTTGGGCTCCGAACTCCGTCAGTAAGCGGCTCACCGCGGGATCCTTCCGTGCACGCTGCGTGAGATCGTGGAGGGATTCGACGATGCCATCTTGCGCCTGCGGTGGGCCGGACGGGGTCGGGATGGGCTCAGGTAGGCCGGCTCCTGCACCTTCGCTCGACCCCAGGACGCGTAGGGTCAGCGGCCGCCCGAGCGTCTGTGCCGCAATCGTTTCGATCGAGCGCACGCTGTCGTCCCCCATCAGCATCCGCCGCATGCTGGCGTCCGACGGGCCGAACGTCACGACGAGCGTCCCGCCGTCGACCACGAGTGCCGCCGCGCGCTCCAGGACGGCCCCCAGCATAGGACGGGCCTGCGTCACCGCGGACACGACCGCCTCGCGTACATCCTCGAATCCGGTTGCGATAGGGGATGGAGGCGCGCCGTTTCCTTCGTGCGTCGCGCGATCCGATCGACCCGGCGTTCGCGCGGCCCCGGCCTCGCTGTGCTTTCTAGGCGCCGGGGGAATCATGGGAGCGCCACCCAACGTCGCCAGGATCTCTTCGATCGGCCGCACCACGCCGAGGCCGGCGATCCGGATGAGCGCCCCCTCGAAAAGGAACCTCGGTTGGCTCGACCCCTTCAACCCGTACTCGAGGCCCGCGAGGATCTGAAAGACCCGTGTCCAATCCTGAAGCGTGAGCGTGCCGCCCGCGTCGACCAAGGCTCTCGCCTCGTCCGGCGCTCGCGACAGCGCGTCGCCGCCTTTGGGCCACGCCTGCAGGAGCATCAGATCGCGCACGACGCCGACGAGCTCCCCCCAGAAATGAACGAGGTCGTGCCCTTCGTCCACGAGCGTATCGAGCGACGCGAGAAGCGCCGCCGCGTCGCGGGAGGCGATGCCGCGAACGAAGTCGACGAGGACCTCCGTCCGCACCGCGCCGAGGACCTGCAAAGCGTCGTCGTCCGCAATCGTCGAGCCGCAAAAAGCCAGCACGCGCTCGAGAACCGAAAGCGCGTCGCGAACAGAGCCCTCACCCGCGCGGGCGACGCGCTCCAACGTGCGTTCCGATACGGAGAACCCTTCGACGGTCGCGATGTGGCGCAGGTGAGCGGAGATGTTCTTGATCGATACGCGGTGAAATTCGAAGACTTGGCAGCGCGAGAGGATCGTCGGGAGGAGCTTCTGGATCTCGGTCGTGGCCAGGATAAAAACGACCCGCGGGGGCGGTTCCTCGAGGGTTTTCAGCAGCGCGTTGAACGCCGCTTTGGAGAGCATATGCGCCTCGTCGATGATCAAGACCTTGTACCGGTCTCTAACCGGCGCATACGAGACGACTTCCTGCAACTCACGGATGTTGTCCACGCCCGTGCGGGAAGCCGCGTCGAGTTCCATCACGTCGAGCGAGCGTCCGTCTACGATCTCGTTGCACGACACGCATTGATTGCACGGCGTGGCGATGGGTCCTTTTTCGCAATTGAGGCTCTTCGCCAGGATCCGCGCCACCGACGTCTTGCCGGTGCCGCGCAGCCCCGCGAAAACGTACGCGTGGGCAATGCGGCCGGCGGCGACGGCGTTCACGAGCGTTCGCGCGACATGGGGCTGGCCGATGAGCTCGTCGAGAGTCTGGGGCCTCCATTTTCGCGCCAGGACCTGGTACATGCCGACCTCTAAGCGCCCGCGGCCGGGGGGACGGATAAGACTGATGGGGCCCAAGTGGACCTGCGGCACCTGGGTCGGTCCGCGTGCCGTTGCTCCCTTCCGGGCCTGGCGGGGTTGGCGGCGACACAGCGCACAGGGCTCGGGCCC
>JAYUCM010000042.1:0-15220 GCA_043740355.1 Acidobacteriota bacterium
CGGCATCGTCATCGACCACGTCTACATCCACGACAACGACTACTCCCTCCAGCCCAGCCAGGAGAATTTCTGGGCGGAGTTCTCGGACTCGCACAACCATAACTGCACCAAGTGGACCGAGATCAAGAACAGCTACTTGATCCAGAACAACGAGAAGCTGATCGACGACGACTGCGGCGTAGGCAACGCGTGCGGCTGCCCGCGAAATCTGCACGACAACCGGATCGTCATGGACATCACCTCGTCACGCTCCTCCGGCCGCAGCCTCATCGTGTTCTTCTATTTCAAGTCGATCGACACGTACAGCCCGACGAACAAACCGAAAACGCCTCGAATTTGGAACAACGAGTTCATCATCAAGAACATCGCGGGAGGCAGCGCGAAGTTCATGGACCTCCAGGCCTTTGGCAACAGCATGGGGGCGTCCAAGGGACAGCTCTGGATCTACGGCAACGTCTTCCGCAACCTGGGGACGTCCGCGAAGCTCGATCGCTTCTGGATGGGGTCGTGCGGGATCGGCACGGGCAACTACACGCTCAAGTTCTTCAACAACACGTTCGACATGAATTTCGCCTCGAACACCGACGGCATGTACAAGGCCTGCATCGAGACCGCGACGCTCGTGGTCGAAAAGAACAACGCATACTGGAACGGCACGACCAACATCAACACGCACGACACGCCGGCGGCGACGGCCGTGCGCGTGGACGAGTTCTGCTCGACGTCGGACACGTCGTGCACGGTGCCGTCGCAGACGGCACGGAACGCCTGGTGGAACTATCCGGCGCTGCCGGGGCTGTTCGACGCGCTGCCGGCGTACGTCGCCAAGATCGGAGGGCCGCTCGACAACGTCGGGTCGAACAACCCATGCGATCCCGACGGCGACGGTGTGGCGGGGGTCGATTACAACTGGGATGGCGTCAACGACACGACGTGGACGGACATCGCCGGGAATACCGTCAGCTGTCCGACCTCGGCCACGCCCCTCGATGCGGGGGCGATCCAGTCGGGGCCGTCGGGCCCCGTCGACACGACGCCGCCGGCGCCGGTGTCCGGCGTGAAACGGACCGACCAGAAGCCCTAGGGCCGGGATCCGAGCAGCAGCTTCACGGTCCACACCACGATTCTCAGGTCGAGGAAGACGCTCCGGTCGCGGAGATAGTCGAGGTCCATCCGCAGCTTTGGATGCAGATGATGCTCGACGTAATAGGCTTCGGCATCTTCCACCCCGTCGAGTTGCGCCGCCTGGTCGGTCGTGAAGTAGATCTGGCCGGGAGCCGTGAGGCCGGGCCGGAACTCGAGGATCCGCAACTCTTCCGGAGTGTAGTGGCGGATCATCTCGGGCACCTCGGCCCGCGGTCCGATGAGCGTCATCTCGCCTCGCAAGACGTTGACGACCTGCGGGAATTCGTCGAGCTTGGTCGCGCGGAGAAAGGCCCCGACGCGGGTGATCCGCGGGTCCGATTGGCCCGACACTTTCGGACCGATACGGTCGGCGTCGGCGACCATGGTGCGGAACTTGAGGATCCGGAACGGCCGGCGGCCCTTCCCGACACGTTTCTGCTTGAAGAAGACCGGACCGCCGCTTTCCAGGAAGATCGCCAGAGCGACCGCGGCGAACACCGGGGACAGCAGTGCGAGCGCGAGGCCCGACCCCGCGACGTCGACCGCGCGCCTCGACCACCCCTCGGAATGCATCGCGGCTCGACTCCCCGCGGCCGGCGTTCTCAGCGGACGGCGCGGATGACCATGAAAGGCTCCGCGGCATCGACGCCGATGACGCTCCCCCACGTGCGAGCCCGCGCCCGCAACGATTCGGGCGAGCGCGGGTGCGGGGCGGGACGCACCTCGCGCTCGTAGCGGCAGAAGGCCCGGATTTTGTCCTCGAGGGTCGCCGAGACGTCCACGTAGACTTGGGGTACGAACGACCCCTGCACCGCCGGGGCTCCCCACTCCGTCGACGACGGCGTCTCGAACGCCAGCACCTCGCGGACGAACGGAGCGCTATAGGGGCGGGTTGCGACCTGCACCGCCTGGAACAGGATGCCGTGGTCGTGGTTCACGTCGCCGCCGAAGTGGGTGTAGATCAACTCCGGCCTGACCGCACGCAAGACCGCTTCGATCTTCGCGTTGATCTCGACGCGAGGCAGCGTGTCGAGCCGTTGGTCGGGCAGCTCGCCGAAAAGAACCTCGGCGACGCCCAGGATCTCTCCCGCCTCGTGCGCTTGGCGAACGACGTTCTGGTGATGCTCGCCCTCGTAGCGCATCGACACGCCCTCGCAAGCGACGAGCAACCGCACCTCGTCCCCCGCGAGCGCGTGCTTGCGCACGGTTCCGCCGACGCCGAGGATTTCGTCGTCGGGATGAGCTGCAACGACAAGGACCTTCATGGCGCTCCTCCACCGGCCTCCGCACCCTCGGCGGGAAGCCGGACTCGTCCGAATTCCGCTCCGTCGATCTCGATCCCGCCCTCGACCTGCACTCGATCGAGGAGCAGCTCGCCGTCTTTGGTCCCGGCCACGAGTCGCGGCGGATCGCCCTCGAGTCGCACCCATCCCGGGCGCGTCGCGGCGGACGCCGGGCCACCGGGGCCCGGCCTCCAGGGTCGTGCCCTCCACACGAGCACGCGCACGCCCTGAACGAACGTGAACGCTCCGGGATAGGGGTGCGTGAGGGCCCGAACCCAGTCGTGGAGCTGCTTCGTGGTCCGATTCCAGTCGATGACACCGTCAGCCGGACGGCGGCGCGGCATGACCGAAGCCAAGGCGTGATCCTGCTGCGTCCGTGGCATGCGCCCTGCGCGGATCAGGGGGAGCACTTCGCGGATCATCTCGTCCTCGCTGCGCGCGACCTTGTCGTAGATCGTGGCGCACGTGTCGTCGTCATCGATCGGGAACCGCCGTTGCGCAAGAATGTCGCCGGTGTCCACGCCCTCGTCGAGGAGCATCATGGTGTTCCCGGTCTCCTTCTCTCCGTGGATGATCGCCCAATTCACGGGCGCGCGGCCCCTATAGCGTGGGAGCGGCGACGCGTGGAAACCGACGCAGCCCAAACGCGGGAGGTGGAGAATCTCACGGTGCAGAAGCTGCGTCCAGCCGACGCAGAAAACCAGGTCGGGGGCGAGTGCCCTCATCGTCGCGACCGCGTCGGGATCGTTGATGTTGCGCACGTAGTGCAGCGGAACGCGGTGGGTGGAGGCGAGATCCTCCCACGGGACCGCGCCGGAGACGGCAGCCGCCAAGTCCGGGCGCAGCGTGAACACGGCGACGACGTCGGCCCTCATGTCGAGGAGCGTCTCGAGGCTGCGGCGTCCCTCCTCGACGCACCCCACGAATGCGATCCGCGGCTCGGCAGGCCCGTTCATGGCTTCCTTCTCAGGCCGCGGTCCCGGCCGAACAAGCGGCCGAGGACAGCCTGCCACTGGCCGATGCCGTAGCCGACATGAAGGCACCCGAAGACGAGCGGAAGGGCGGGCAGGTAGCGTAGCCCGGAGGCGAGAGCGATGCCGACCGACATCCCGCCCGCGCAGATCAGGTAGACCGCGAGGAGTGTTCCGAGCGCGTGGCGTGCGGGCGTCGAGGCGAGCGACGCGACGCCCAGGATGCCGAGCGCGCCGACGAAAACCAACGGGACCAGATGCCGAGCGCTGACGCCAGAGCCGTCGCGCAGGGCGTGCCGCATTCTGCCCCACCCGTAGTTGTTGTACTGCCGGCAGAGAGCGACGAGCGACTGCCTCGAGCGGTAGCTGCAATGGATCACTGGATCGAAGTAGACGCGGCCGCCGCCGGCTCGAATCCGGTGGGTGTACTCGTTGTCCTCGCTATAGACGAGGCCTTCGTCGAACGGACCGTAACTCGAAAAGGTGTCGCGGCGGAAGGCGCCGAACGCGACCGTGTCGACGTCACCGGGGTCGCTCGAGTGGCGGAAGTGGGCGCCGACGCCGAACCGGGAGGCCATGGCCAGCGCGATCGCCTCCCCCCAGTAGCCGTAACCCACGTTGTTCGGTCTGCCTCCGACGTAATCGGCGCCGGATGCGAAGAGGACTTCAACATTCATGCGGACGTAGTCCGGAGGGGCCTCGGAGTGAGCGTCAAGGCGGACGATGACATCCCCACGCGCGACTCGGATGCCGAGGTTGAGGCTCGAAGGCGTGTTACGTTTTGGATTCGTGGTGAGCTTCAGTTTGGGATGCTGCTGCGAGTTTGCAAGCTCGCGCACCGCGTCGGGCGACCGATCTGTCGAGCCCCCGTCCACCACCACGATTTCGAGCCTCTCCAGGGGATAGTCCTGGCGCTGCAACGATTGAATGCAGCTTCGAATCGCTGCTTCCTCGTTGAACATCGGCACCACGACCGACACCGTCGGCCACGTGCCATCTTGCGCGTGCTCGAATGGGGTGCTCATCGCCGGCGCCCTTGGCCGCGCATCCACCGCGTCCGAAGCCGCTCGAGAATCCATCGGCGCTCGAGCGCCCGTCTTTCGGCACGAGGGATCGCGGTCTCGCGCCGCGTCGAGAGGAGAAAGTCGAGGATCTCGGACGCCGGCGCGAACCATCCTTGACGTTTCGCCAGACGGCGCATCCGCCGCTGCCACTCGCCACCCTGCCGGACGTCGTCGACGAAGCGCTTGCCGAGATGCGTGTACACGAGACAGCAGCCGCCGTCGCGTTCGAGACGATCCTGCGCTTCCTCCGAGATCAACTCCGTGAACCGGGCAACGTCCTCGCCGTCGCAGGCCGAGTACCACAAGGCGACATGGGGTCGCCGCGGGTCGTGATACGGCATCGACGGATTCGCGCGCAGGGCGTCGATACCGCGCACGATGAAGCCGCGGACGTATCGGGTCCGCGCCCGGCAGACATCGCCCCAGAAAAACGGGCTGTCCTCGACGTGCCCTTCGAACGCGTGACGGCCCGCGGTGCGATCGTACAGGAGTCGCGCGAGCGCGCCGTCCAGGCGGTGGCGGCCCCAGTACAGGTTTTCCCGATTCATCGAGTGATTGACGTTCATCACGGGGTCGGCCCCGAACAGGTCGCGGAACCGGTCGTATGCGGCGATCGTCTCGGCGCGAAGAGAGCTGCCCGGCGCCGCCGTGTGCATCGCGATCTCGAAGCCGGAAGCTTGGAGCGATCGCACGAAATCGAGGTAGCGCGGCGCCTCGAGCGTCTCGGAGTTCACGTCGAACTGGTCCGGCATCGAGGATCGGCGCACCCAGACCGTCTTCGTCGTCCGCATGCGGAGCTCTCGCAGAAGCGCATAGACCGGCTCCAGGGTGAGGACGGTGCCGCAATCGGTGTCGTCCACGATGGAGAACGCAAAGCGTTTCCCACCCGGGTACGGGTCTTTGGGCTTCGCGGCCACCGTCACCTCCCCCGGCCGGCTGGCGCTGCCTCGGAGGCACGTGTCGGGAGCGAGGCGACGAGATGGGGCAGACAGCCCGCCATGATCCAGAACTGGCCGGTTCCCTGAAGGAGAAAAAACGGATTGACGAAGAAGTGCGCGGCGCAATGGGCCACCCACCATCCGAGGAGCGAAAGCGCGGTGTCGGAGCGCGCCGTCCCGTTGAAGCGGACGAAGGTCCGGTAGAAGTTCACGACAACCGTACCGATGAGCACCGCGAGCGCGAAGAGCCCCTGAAGCCCGTACTCGGTGAGCAGCTGCAGGTAGATATTGTGGGCGTTCATCGGCCGCTTCCAGTACGGCTCGACCAGCGTGGGAAACGTCCCCGTCCCCGTTCCCGTCGGACGTTCCTTGAAGGTCTCCCAGGCGATCCGCCAGAAGAGGAGCCGCGCCTCGGCGCTCGAGTCCATCTCGCCTTCGGCGACCGTTTCCTTTGCGCCCCCCTTGAAGGTGAGGTTGACGCGATCGACGACGCTTTGGGGAATCAACACCACCGCGTTCGCCAGGAGAATCGCGAGGACCACCATGAAGAGGACCTTGCTGCCCGTGCGCCCGCGGCCCTTGAGGAAGAAGACGCCCACCGTCACGATGGAAGCGAACGTGGCCGCCACCATCGCCCCCCGCGAGAGCGAGTTGAACATGCCGATGATCGTCAGAACCCACGCCGCCCCGTAAACGACCTTCATCCCTCCGCGGCTGGTCAGGAACCGGCCCAACATGAAGCACGCGCCCGCGGCGAAGTAGGCTCCGGCACGGTTCGCTTCGCCGATGTGGGCCGTGGCGCGCCCGATCCCCAGCGCCCGCTCGATGATGGTGAGGCAGGCCTCGCCGACGATCGACAGCTCGCAAGCGCGCACGACCCGCCACGCGACGGTCCGGTCGGTGGCCAGCCGCCAGACGAGGGCGTAGACGATGAAGGGCGTCACCCAGTACCAGATGACGATGGGCTGCGCCGCCAGGGTGTTGAGGAACACCGATCCGCCCTGTTCGCGAAGCATGCGAATCACGAGCCCCAGGACGAGCATGGCGGTCATGAAGATCAGCGACTTCTTGAGGGGCATCGGCTCCGTGGGCCGCGGGCGCTTCGAGGCACCCGTCATGACCGACGCCATCAGCCCCGCGAGGAGGAGGTTCGTGGAGGTCGCGAGGGTGCCCACGGGGGTCGGCATGACCTGCAGCATGGGAAGCAGCAGCCCGGCCGTGTAGAGGATGATCGGGCTTCCGACGACGCCTCCCGCCAGGCATGCCGCGACCAGGACGATGTAGGCGATCGTGTTCACGCCGTCTGCTCCATCTCACGGAAGAGGCCGAGGTACTTGTCCACGATCGTCTCGAGAGCGAACCGCTCGACGGCCATGCGGCGGCTGGCGGCGCCCATCGCCCGCCGCTTCCCGTCGTCCGCCAGGACTTCCCGCAGCGCCGAAGCGAGCGCCGCCGCGTCACCGTCGTCGACGAGGAGGCCGTTCACGCCGTCCTCGACGGTATCGTCCGCGCCGCCGACCCGCGTCGCGACCAAGGGCAGGCCGCTCGCCAAACCCTCGAGGAGCGCGTTCGACATTCCTTCCGTGCGCGAGGACGAAACGTAGACGTGAGAGTTCCTCAGAATCTCGGGTACATCCGGGCGCGAGCCGACCAGCACGACGGATGAGGCCAAACCGAGAGCCCGTGTCGTCGCCTCGCACTCGCCGCGCAGCGGACCGTCGCCGACGATGACGAGATGCGCGCCCGGCGCTGCGTCCGCAACGAGCTTCCACGCGCGAAGCATGATGTCGAGCCCTTTCGCGGGGACGAGGCGAGAGACGGTGACGACGATCGGCCCGGCCGCAGGCCAACCCGGCGGAGGAGCCCACGGCGCATCTCCCGCGGATCCCGGACGGAATCGCTCGGTGTCCACGCCGTTCGGAATGAACCGTACCCGGGTGGCCGCGAATCCCGCAGCCTCGAGGTTGCGGCACGTCGCCGTCGAAAGCGCCACGACGGACGTCTGCCGGCGGGCGACCCACCGCGCGGCGCGATGGCGCCACCCCGGACCGAAAGGACCGGCGCCCGGGGCCGCGCTCCCCCACACGACGAGCGCGCGTGGCACGCCCAGCGCCGCCAGGAGCGGCGCCGCCGTGAGCATTCCCGTGCCGAGATGGTTGATCTGAGCGACGCGTGCGCGACGGCCGAGACGCCACGCGAGCGATGCGATCGTGGCGTGGTACGCGCACGCACGAAGCACGGGAGTCCGCGGCGCGCGGACGCGGTGGACGACGATCCCTTCGTCATCCTCGGTCGCAAGGCCTGAGTGACGCGGTTCGAGGTCGATCACGTGGACCCGGCGGCCGCGACGCACCATGCGGAGCAATTGCTCGCGCGTCTGCAGCTCGCCGCCGCCGACCCCCGGCGGGAAGGACGAAAGGACCAGCACGTCCACGCGGCCGTCCTCAGCGCGCGCCGGCATCGGCCGCCTCACCCAAGACCGCCGTCCGCACCTCGTGGAGGGTTGCCCACCGAACGTCGTTCGTTTCGAGCGCCGTCTCGACGATGGCGCGCAGCCGCGCAAGGAAAAGGTCGAGGCCCGCGGCATCGCGCACGTACGGCGACGCGCCAGGCATCAACTCGCTCGAATGGAACATGACGTTGATCACCGGATGGCCCTCCGCAAGGCAGCGGCGTGTCGCGCGCCGCAGCACGGCGGGGTCGCCCCACGACGGTCTCAACCAGCACCTGCCGAGGGCGTCGAGAATCCGGCCGAACCCCGGGAACGGCCGGAGGCGACGGCCGATGAACCCGGCCGCTGCGCCCAACGGTCCGATCATCACGACGGAAGCGGGCACTTCGAGAATCTGCGCGCGGCCCGGCCGCATCGGGTCGGTGTGCCCGGGGCGATAGGGCACCGCCGGGGCCGCAAGCGACGACGGTCCGCCGTTGCCGTACTCCCAGTGGAGCGGCACGACGGAGCTGTCGACTTGATAACCCAGCGCCTCGAGCGCCTCGAGCGTCGAGGCGGAGATCCCCCACCGGCCGGCGCGGTACGACACGGGTCGAACCCCGAACGCCCGCTCGATCGTCTCGGTGAGCCCGATGAGCTTGGCGCGCAGAAGCGGCTGCGGGAGATTGCCGGCGTAGGTGACGGTCCGGTCGATCTCGTCGTAGGGAGGCGTGCACCACGGATGGAGGTGCGCGCCGATCTCGGAGCGCTCCTTGGCGACGAACCCGGCGAGCCGGTCCCGGGCTTCGGCGTCGCGGGTCACGGGATCGGTGACGAGGTAGGTGGCGCGCAATCCGTACTCCTCGCGCAACGGCTCGAGCTTCTCCAACCAGCGGATATTCGCGCACGTATGGCCTTCGCGCGGGTAGCCGCCCCCCCATCGTCCCTCTTCTTCGGTGTCGATCGTGACCGCCAAGAGGCGGACGGCCGCACGCGCCGTCATGGCGAGGCCTTCCACCCGCCCGCGGGAGGTACGCCCGCCAGACGTCGCGCCCCCTCGACCAAGCGATACAGAACGGGACGGAGCACGCGCTCACGACACGGCATGAACGCGACCGCATTCTTCGTGAATCGCGACTTGAAGAAGTTGATGCTTTGCGTCGCCGTGCGCGAACCCTCCTCGCCCACCCCCGCGGAGAATCCACCGAGGTCGTACACCGTGCAGCCCAAGGACCGCGCCTCGACCATGGCCTCGAACTGGAGGAGGTGGGTCTTGGGGATGCCGTCGTCCGCGTCCTTCGACGCACCGAACGTGTACAAAGCGCGGTGGCCGTAGCGGGTCACCACGATCGCAGCGACGATCTGATCTTGAAGGCGCGCAACGTGGATGAAGCCCAACGACGGATCCGCCGCGAGAAACTTCGCGATCGCGTGAAAGAACCCCGGGGGCCGCGGCGTCGCCCCCTTGCGCTCCACCATCGTCGCGTAGAGCTCCTCGAGCGCGCCAATCTCGAGGTCGCCCACCTCGCGGTCGGCCACGACCCCTGCCTTGATGGCCTGCCGGATGGTGTGACGCGTTCCCTTGGGAAAGCTAAGGAGAAGCGCCTCCCGGTCGTGAGCGATGTCCACCTCGAGCGTCACGTCGTAGTCGTCGTCCGGCACCGGGGCGAATCCCAAAGCTTCGAGGGCGTCTCCGAGTCCGGCGTCGGCTTCGCGTCGACGCAAGGGGTTGACTCGGATCGACGCCGCGCCCTCCTGGCGGAGGCGGGTACCCAGAGTCTCGAGCAGGGGTGCCAAGGCCGAGGGGTCTTCGACGACCGGTCCCCTGTCGATGCGGGCGCTCCAGGGTCCAAAACCGCCGGCCCGGCGGAGCCGTACGACGGCGGACGCGCCGATGGTCCCCAAGCGTTCGGCCCAGGCGCAGATCGTCCGCACGCGCGGTCCGGCCTCGGTGCGGTCGATGAGCGGGTACTGGTAGAGGTGGCCCGAAGGCGAGGCCGCGACGAATGCGACGAGGCGCGCGGCGTCGGCCTTCGTCGGGGTCTCCACGATGCGAATCTCCCAGCTCACGACGCCGCTCCCGTCGGGAGGGCGTGCTCTGGCCAGGCGGACTCGTCCCACGGGATCTCCTCGGTCCAGTCGAAGGTGCTCACGGGCTCCGATCGGATCACGAGCACGCGAACCGTGGGAACGCCGAGCACCGCGACGACCGCGGCACGGTGGTGACCGTCGAAGATCTCCCAATTCTGGGGAACGTAGCCCGGGACCGGCGGATGAATCGGACGCTCGAAGACCACGATTGGATAGCGCCGGTAGCCGCGCGCGAGATAGCCCCGCTCGCGGATGGAATCGAACGTGCGGGCGAGCGCATCCACCTTGCGGCGGAGGAACTCCGAGTCTCGCCGCCGGCCCTGGAGCCGCGCGCGCGCGACGATCAATCTCGTGTAGCCGTTGTCGTAGTCCAAAGTGCCCGTCCGCCGGTAGCGATCGAGAAGGGCGAAGTGCGGTGTGTGCCTGACTCGGCGATCCTGCCGTCCATCCACCATGGGGAAGAAGCGCTCGATGGGATTCACCGCGTTCAGCGTATCCGCGTGATACAGGCGGTCGAGGTCTTCCGGGCGTCGCGGCACCAAGAGTGGCTCGCGGCGTACGCGCAGCTCATCGGTTTCGACCTCGGCCCAGCCCAGCGGTCGATAGCGGTGGCCGTGGCGCACCTCCCGGAACGCGCTGCGCAGATTGGATTCGACCGAGGCCCAGAGCCAAAGCGCGGCGAGCCGCCCCGGCGGCGAGACGACGAGCGCGCTCATCGTGCGCCGCCGATCCGCTCCGAGACGCGGCGCACGAGTCCCACGGCCCGCGTCACGGCGCCTGCCAGCGGGTTGCCGAAGTGCCGGGCGAGCACGAGTCTCTGCGAGAGGAGCGACGCCGCTGTGCCCCGCTCGTCGCCGAACAAACCGTAGCCGCCGCCGCAGCGATAGACGCGATGCGGACCATCCGCCGCCCTCGCGGCGCGGCTGCCCGCCCGAGACGGCATGGTCCAGAGGGAGTAGCCCGCTTCGAAGGCCAGGCGCTCGGTCGTTTCGTCCATTCCACCCTGTGGAAAGCTGAGGAATTCCACCGGGTGACCGAGCCGCTCCGACAGCACGCGCCGGCTCTCCCCAAGCTCGTCGCGCACACGCGCCGTCCGTTCGTCGTCGGTCTCGTAGGCTCCCGTCGGCCGCGACCCCGATCGAAAGCGCGCGAGCTCGGCGTCGAGTTGCTCGCGCCAGTCCGGTCGGTCGAACAGCGCGGCGCCCCCCCGGCGCGCAACGAAATCCGCCAGGTGCCCACCCTCGCTCGGATCGGGGAAAAACCGGCGTGCCACCAGCGCGGGGGCGTACTCGTAGACCGGGGTCCCCCACGGAACGGACGTGTCGCCCATCTCCTCGAGCGCGAACGGCTTGCGGTCCTCGTGCGCGTTGAGCCAGAGGAAGCGCAGCCGGGAGCGGGGCCCCGTCATGGCGTTTCCCGGCCGGTAGTAGTCGACGATCGTGTCCGACGTGAAGTACCAGGTATGCGTTTTCGCGTGAGACTGAATCTCGACGGCTCCCGTCGCCTCGGCGGCGCGCATCTCATCCCACGAAAGATACCCCCGCCATTCCAAGACCTGTTCGCGGTCGCGGTCACCGACGCGCGGCCGCACGACGGGACGCGGGTCCACGAAGTCCGTCGAGACGAATACGACGGCGTTGAAGCCGTACGCTTCGAGCAGCGGAGCGAGCGCGACCCAGTTGTCCAGGTAGCCGTCGTCCAGCGTGAGAACGACGGCTCGATCCGGCGGCCGCCCGTGTCCCGCAAGAAACGAGCGCAGCTCGCCCACACGGAGCGTCCGCATGCCGCGCCGGCGCCAGGAGTCGAACGTGGCCTCGATGAGCTCCGGCCTCGTTGCGAGCCGCTGCAGCCAGCGATGCGGCGCCAGCGCGTCGGCGGGTGCGACGCTGTGGAGCATGAGCACCGGGACGGCGGCGCCCGCGACGGAACGGCTCACGACCGCCCCATCGGGCTCGCGACGTCTCCGAGCGCCACCACGAACCGGTGCTTGCCCGACGGCAGCGGTTCGAGACTCTCCCCCTCGATGATCTCGACTTCGAGACCGGTCCCGAGGGCCGATGCGATCTCCGCGCGGAGCTTCCCGCGCGCCGCGGCGTCGAGCACGCCACGGGGCGTGACGCGAATCTCCAAACGGTCCGGCGCGTGCTGCACGACCTGCCAGTTCTCGATCCCGCTCACGGCGGTTCGAAGCAGCAGCGACCAGAACGTTCCCCCGACCGCCCGACCGGACGGCCCGCGGATCACGTCGAAGGCTCGCCCCTCGACGGCCGCGAGCTTGCGCAACGTGCGACCGCAGGCGCACGGCGTCGGATCGATCGCGCCGAGGTCTCCGATCTCGTAGCGGAGGAACGGGAATCCGACGTTGTCGAGGTCGGTCAGCAAGAGCCGTCCCGGGCCGCCGTCCTCTGCCGGGACGACATCGAGCAGCAACCGCTCTTCCATGACGTGCATGCCCCCGCCCGCCGCGCACTCGAGCGCGACGAGCCCGAACTCGCGGCAGCCGTAGAGGTTGATCACGCGCGCGCCGAGGGACTGGGAGATGTTTCGCCGCTGCTCGGGGAACAGAGCCTCCGCCGAGCTGACGACGACGAGCCCCGGCGGGAGCGGCCAGACGAGGCGCCCCTCGCCAACGCGCGTCGCGATGAGATCCAGGACCGAGGCGTAGCCGAACAGGATCTCCGGTCTCAGCCGCCCCAGGCGAGCAACCAGGTCGACGAGGGCGTCGTCGCCGATACGATAGGCGGACAACATCCGCTTGTTGTCCAGGACGAAGCGCACGCGCTGACGGAGCTTGCCAGCCGCTTTTTCGTCCATCGGCGAGCCCCAAACGTACGCTGCGGGGGCTCCGGGTCGCGCGCCGATCATGTCCCAGAGCCGGAGATCGATCGCGTCGCGCCAGCGCCAACAGTCGCCGTCGACCCAGAAGTGGAGATTCGAGCCGGTGGACCCTCCGGTGGAGTTCGGTAGCAGGGTCACACCGCGGCGCGAAGGATGGCGGATCTCGGCGGCGTGACGGCGTGCGAGATCCTTGGTGAGCTTCGGAAGGGCGGCCAACTCTTCCGTCGCGCGAAGAGCGGCGGGGTCGAGGCCGATGCGCCGGAACAGCCCCCGGTAATACGGCGAGTCCGCGACGGCGCTCACCGCAAGGCGCCGGGCCTTCTCGATCTGCAACGCTTCGATCCGCGCACGCGGCCACCACTGCGACTCGCGCAGGAGCCCGTAGGTCTTCCACACCCCGCGACGGCGCAGCGCGTCGTCGCTGCGGTGGAAGGCGCGGCTCAGGGCTGGGGGGAGGTACATGCTCGGCTGCTCGTGTTGATGGGGGTGCGATCCCTCCGACCTACCCGTCGCCTCGCAACGCGCGACCGACCGTGCTCACGACATATTCCGCGTCTTCGTCGGTCATCGCGGGATACAACGGCAGGCTGACGGCGCGCTCGAACGCGGCTTCCGCACCAGGAAAATCGCCTCGCCGGTGGCCGAGGTGCTTCGCGTAGAACGGATGCAGATGAACGGGAATGAAGTGCACGCTCGTTCCCACGCCCTGCTCGGTGAGCCGCTCGATGAACTTCTCGCGATCGATGCCGGCGGTTCGCGCGTCCAGATCGATGATGAACAGATGCCACGCATGGTGGACGTGCTCCGGGAGGGGAGGAACGCCGATCCCGGGAAGCTCGGAAAGGCGCTCGCGGAAAAAGGCCGCCAGCTCCTGGCGTCGGCGGTCGAACGCGTCGAGCTTTTGAAGTTGGACGATCCCGATCGAGGACGCGACGTCGGTGAGGTTGTATTTGTAGCCGAGCTCGACGACCTCGTAGAACCACTTGCCGCCGAGCCGGTATCGCTTCCACCCGTCGGACGTGATTCCATGCAGCGACATGCGCCGGTACCGGCGGGCGAGCTCCGGGTCTTCCGTGGTCAACATCCCGCCCTCGGCCGTCGTGAGGTTTTTCGTCGCGTAGAAGCTGAACGCCGTCGCCCTGGACAGGGCCCCGATCTTGCGCCCGCGGTAGGAGGCAGGAAGGCTGTGCGCCGCGTCTTCGATCAGCGCCAGACCGTGGCGACGCGCGATGTCGAGGATCGGATCCATCTCACAGGGGAGCCCCGCGACGTGGACCGGAACGATCGCGCGTGTGCGAGAAGTGATCTTCGCTTCGATCAGAGCGGGGTCGATGTTGCGTGTCTTCGGGTCCACGTCCACGAGCACGGGCCTCGCACCGCCGTAGCAGATCGTTTCCACCGTGGCGACGAACGTGTACGGCGTCGTGATCACCTCGTCGCCGGGTCCGATCCCCTCGGCTGCGAGCGCGATGTGCAGCGCGGCGGTGCACGAGTTGAGCGCCACCGCATGCGATGCGCCGACGTATTCCGCGAACAGCCGCTCGAACTCCGCGGTCCGCTCTCCCGTCGTGATCCAGCCGGACTTGAGGACGTCGGCCACTGCGGCGACCTCCCGGTCGTCGAACATCGGCCGATGGAAAGGAATGGTCCGCGGCCGGACTTCCGAGACGGTCGCCTGCTCCTCCCTCACGTCGATGCCCCTCTCCGCGCCGGGCGCGGCGTCAGATCCGGTTGTTGTCGAGCCAGCGCAGCAGCTCGGAACGCTTGTACCTCAGGCCCGAGGTCCTTCCCTCGCCGACCCGGTAGGCCGGAATCATGTTCTTTTTCGTCAGGTCCCACAGCTTCGTACGCCCGATCTTCAGAAGGCGGCGGGCTTCCTCGCTCGTGAGGATCTCGTCCTCGAGCACCGCACGCCGCTCCACGGGCTCCCCTCCGCTCAGGAGGGCTCGGCCGGGTTGTTGTCTCATCGCTCACCCCCAACGGCGACGGGGAATTCATGCTCGTCGACGTGTTGCGAGAATTCGGGAACGAGGGATTTCAGTCCCGCGCGGATGCCGGCGAAGTCCATGCGCAGCGCGCGGTCGGTGAGGTGCTTGATCTCGGCGAGGAGCCGCACCGGCTCGACGCCATCGCCGCGCACGCAGGTGATCTTGACGTGGGAGGTGCGCTCTTGGATTTCGTGGTGGAACGAGAGCTCCTCGTCGATCTTCTCGCCGGGTCGTAGCCCGACGTCGCGCAGCTCGACGTCGCGACCGGGCTCGAGTCCGGCCAACCGGATCATGTTCGTAGCGAGATCCCAGATCTTCACTGGCTCTCCCATGTCGAGGACGAAGATCTCCCCGCCGGATCCCATCGCTCCGGCCTGGATGACCAGGCCGGCCGCTTCCGGAATCGTCATGAAGTAGCGCTTGATGTCGCGGTGGGTGACGGTGATCGGACCGCCGAGCTCGATTTGTTTCTGGAAGTGCGGGATGACGGA
>JAYUCM010000043.1:0-2491 GCA_043740355.1 Acidobacteriota bacterium
ACGTCACGATCGACACGCCCGAGAGCTTCCAGACCTGGCTCGACGAGGAAGGGAAGAAACTCTCCAGCGAGGACGCCGCCTGGAACTAGGAAAAGGGGAGTGTCCCCTCTTCCTAGCGGCCAAACAGCTTCGCGGTGGGCATCTTCGAGCGGATCGTGTCCAGCTCGGCGATCGTGACTCGGCCGATTCCGTTCTTCCGGCAGGACTCTTCGACCGCCTTGACCACCATCCCGCGGACGAACGCCGGGACGCGCTTCATCCGCTCGCGTGCGTCGTCGTCCCACGCGAGCTCCGTTGCGGCCCGGCGCCCGTACTCGAGCTTGGGGATCGTCAGCAGAGGAGAGCCGGCGAAACGGCCGGGAACGTGCGTGCAGAGCGGGTCCTCGGCCATGACGTCTCCCGTGGCGCCGTAGGCGCGCGCGCGGCAGCCGCCGCACAGAGCGTTCAGCTCGCAAGCCCCGCACCGGCCGCCCAACGAGGTGCGCTTTCGGATCGCCACGAACGGCTCGGAATTCGCCCAGACGGCGGCGAGGCTCTCCTCGCGCAGATTGCCTCCGAAGACCGGAAGGTAGGGGCAGGGGGTGACGTCCCCGTTCGGGCGGATGCCGAGGTAGTGCGTCCCGGCCGGGCAACCGCCCGCGCCGCCCGTGTACGTTTTGAGAAACGGCGACGCACTGTCCGCTTCGAAGAGGGTCTTGACGTAGTGCGGAGCGCACTTGGCGTTGACGAGCATCTTCCCGGCGTACGCGCTCTGGATTCCCGCGAGGTCGAGGAGGACGCGGTCGTATTCTTCCGGCGAAATGTCCGAGACGAACGCGCCGCGCCCCGTGGGGACGAGGAAGTACAGGTTCCAGACCGAAGCGCGAAGGTCCGCATGGGCGAACTCCGCGATCGCCGCGAGCTCGTTCACGTTGTGAGCGCCGACCGTTGTCTGGACGATGAACGGAAGGCCGGCGTCACGGAGGATGCGGGCGCCTTCGACGGTGTTCCGCCAGGCCCCCGAAACCCGACGGAAGCGGTCGTGCCGCTCCGGGTCCAAAGCGTCCAGCGAGAGCGACAGGCCGCGAACGCCTTCCTTCAGGAGAAGCGCCGAAAGCGTCGCGGTGATCTTCACGCCGTTCGTTCCGACAACGACCCAGAGTCCCGCGGCGCTCGCGTAGCGGACGATCTCCACGATGTCGCGGCGCAGCAGCGGCTCGCCGCCGGTCAGAATCGTGACCGCTTCGGGCGCGAACGCCGCAATGTCGTCGACGACCTTGAAGCATTGCGCCGTGGTCAGCTCGCTCCGGTCGGAGAACGCCGGATCCTCGACGAGCGGCTTTCCGCCGGCGTCGAGGTAGCAGTGCTCGCAGGCGAGATTGCAGCGGTAGGTCAGATTCCAGGAGACGACGTAGGGGCGCGCGAAGGCCTCTGGCGCTTCCATCGTGCGTTCACATCCCGAAACGCGACTTGGCCTCGTCGAGCACGGCGACGGTGATCTCGTCGTGCCCGCTCTCCCTGGCGAACTTCTCGATCCCGGTCTTCGCCATCGGCCGGACAAAGTCCGGGATGGCCTGCATCCGCGCCGAGGCTTCCGCCGTCCAGCGGACCCCGTCGTCGGCGGGAGCCGCGGGCTGTTCCGCAGCCGCGACCATTCCCGAAAAGGGGCATTTCGGCTTGTCGCTCTCGGCCGCCGCGCCGGGTCCGACCTTGACACCCAGCGACGAGACGAGCTGCGTCTCGAACGGATTGGTCAGCATCGCCATCTCGTAGCCGCAGGCGGGACAGCTGTAGGTGACCGAGATCGAGCCGCGGTCGGGCGGCGTCACGTTCAAGACCTTCATCGGCTGATCGCACGGAACGCACAGGAATTTCATCGCGCCGTTTCCATGGTTTCCATGAGCCGGCCGGCGATCGCGGCGAGCGCCCGCGTCGCGGCGGTTTCGGGGAGATCGAGAAACGCCACCCCACGATCGCACGAGAACGCGAGCGCCGGGTCGAAGGGGACACGGCCCAAGCAGGGAAGGTCGAGGACGATGCCGTCCTTCGCCTCCGGGAACAACGGCTTGAGCTCGCCGCAATCGGCGCAAAAATAGCCGCTCATGTTTTCGACGTAGCCGAGCAGCGCGTTGTCGCTCTTCGCAAGAGCCGCGACCGAGCGCGCGACGACCCCGCGCGAGACCTCCGAGGGAATCGTGACGAGCAGGAACGACGTCGCGGGGCCGAGGAACTCGGCGAATTGGAGCGTCCGCTCGGCCCCCGGCGGCAGGTCGAAAAGGAGCACGTCGAGCTTCCCCCAGGCGACCGACGCCAGGACCTCGCCGAGCGCGGCGAACTCCCGCGTCGCCCGCCAGGTGTGCGACTCGCCGATGCTCACGGACGCGAAATCGAGCGCCTCGGACTCGGGCAGGAACGCGCCCACCGAGAAGACGCCCACGCCGTCCCGGGACTTCGGGAGCGCGATCCCCTCGACGCCGGGCATCGGCACCACGCCGCGCAACCCCGTCATGCG
>JAYUCM010000044.1:0-2486 GCA_043740355.1 Acidobacteriota bacterium
ACCCCGTCAGCGATGCGGATTCGCGGTGACGGCATCTTGGTCCTGGAAGGCGACGGCGGCGCGGCGCGCCTGCTTGTGGCGATAGGACGCGGCGACGAATTCCCGGAAGAGGGGGTGGGGCGCCAGCGGGCGCGACTTGTACTCCGGGTGGAACTGGCAGGCGAGAAACCACGGGTGCTTCGGGTACTCGACGATCTCGACGAACCGCCCATCGGGGGAAAGTCCCGACACGCTCAACCCGGCCGCGTTGAGCTTCGGCAGGAACTCCGGGTTCACCTCGTACCGGTGGCGATGCCGGTCGATCGCCACGTCCGCGCCGTAGGCTTGGCGCGCGAGACTCCCTTGCGCGAGGTTCGCGGTGTAGGCGCCGAGTCTCATCGTGCCGCCGAGCTCGTCCACGCCGAGCAGGTCCCGCAGCTTGTAGATGACCTTGTGCGGCGTGGCCTCGTTGAATTCGGTGGAATCCGCCTCGGGAAGTGCCGCGAGGTTCCTCGCGCACTCGATGACGGCGCACTGGAGCCCCAGGCAGATGCCCAAGAACGGAACTTTCTTTTCCCGCGCGTAGCGGATCGCCTCGATCATCCCCGCCACGCCTCGAACGCCAAAACCCCCCGGGACCAAGATTCCGTCCACCCGGGACAGCTCGGATTCGAGCTTGCCGTCGGCCATCTCTTCGGCCTCGATCCATTTGAGCCGGACTTTGAGGCTCGCGGCCACGCCGCCATGGAGGAGCGCCTCGTTGAGCGACTTGTACGAGTCTTCGTAGCTGACATACTTGCCCACGATACCGATCGTGACCTCGTCCACGGGGTGCTGGATCTTCTGGACGAGATCCTCCCAGTCCTTGAGCGACTTGCGCCGGTAGGGGAGGTCGAGGAGCTTCATGATGATCTCGTCGATCCCCTCCGCCGAGAGCGCCAGGGGCACTTCGTAGATCGTCTCGACGTCGCGCGCCGAGATCACGGCGTCTTCGGAGATGTTGCAGAAGAGGGCGATCTTGCGCTTGACCTCCGGCGGGATCGCCCGGTCGCAGCGGCAGAGCAGGATGTCCGGCTGGATGCCGATCGCCCGCAGCTCGCGCACCGAATGCTGCGTGGGCTTCGTCTTCAGCTCTCCCGACGTTCCGATCCACGGGACGAGCGTCAGGTGGACGAACGCCGCGTGGTTCCGTCCGACGTCGAGCCGGATCTGGCGGATCGCCTCGAGGAACGGGAGCGACTCGATGTCGCCGACGGTCCCGCCGACTTCGACGATCTGGATGTCGACGTTTTCGGAGACCTTGAGGATGAACTCCTTGATCTCGTCGGTGATGTGGGGGATCACCTGGACGGTCGCGCCCAGGTAGTCGCCGCGCCGCTCCTTCTCGATGACGCTCTGGTAGATCTTTCCCGTCGTGAAATTCGAGTTCTTGTCGGCGGTCATCGTCGTGAATCGCTCGTAGTGGCCGAGATCGAGGTCGGTCTCCGTGCCGTCCTCGGTGACGAAGACCTCGCCGTGCTGGAAGGGACTCATGGTGCCCGGATCGACGTTGATGTAGGGGTCGAGCTTCTGCATCGTGATCTTGAAACCGCGCCCCTCGAGGATCCGGCCGATCGACGCGGCGGCCAGCCCTTTCCCCAAAGACGAGACGACACCACCGGTGACGAAGATGTACTTGGTGGTCCGCTTGGGCTTCATCATCGGGTGATCTCCTGGCGTGAGGATAGACGGAGGGCCGCGCGTTCGAGGTCCGCGGGGGTGTCGACGGCGATGGAGCGGAAATCCGAGGCGAGGACGAGAATCCCGATCCCCGCCTGGAGGGCCCGGAGCTGCTCGAGCCCTTCATCGAGCTCGAGGGGCGATGGGGCCATGGTCGTGATCGCGACGAGCGTCCCGGGTCGATAGGCGTAGATTCCCTGGTGCTTGAGATACCCGCGGAGACCGCCCCGCCGCGTCTCGAGCTGCTCGCGGAAATCGGCGCGGAGCGTGGTCGCCGTTCCGCGGTGGTAGGGGATCGGCGCACGCGAGAAGTAGAGCGCCTTCCCGTCGGCCGCGGCGACCACTTTGACGGCTGCCGGATCGAAGAGCTCGCCCGGATCGTGAAGCGGCTCGGCGAGAGTCGCCATCCGCAGGTCCGGCCGCGCGTCGAACGCGGCGACGAGGCGGTCGAGCGAGGTCGGCGTGACGAACGGCTCGTCCCCCTGGATGTTGACGACGACGTCGAAGCTCTCACCCGCGCGCCTCACGACCTCGGCGGCCCGGTCGGTGCCCGAGGCGTGATCGGGCGACGTCAGCATCGCCTCGGCGCCCAGAGCGCGGCAGGCGTCGACGACGCGGTCGTCTTCGGTGGCGACGATGACGCGGGTGAGCCGCGACGACGCGACGACCCTCGACCACACCGCGCTCAGGAGGGAACCGTTTCCGAGGGGAGCGAGGGGTTTGCCGGGGAACCGGGTCGAGGCGTAGCGGGCTGGGATGACGCCCAGGGCACGCAGCATCGGGACTCC
>JAYUCM010000045.1:0-6056 GCA_043740355.1 Acidobacteriota bacterium
GACGTCGGTGCGCGCGTCGGTGGGCAGGCCGAACACCTGTTCGGGCGCCATCCAGCCGGGCGATCCGAGTCGCACGCCGGACGACGTGAGGCGTTGCTCCGCCGTCTCGGCGACAGGGCGCGCGAGGCCGAAGTCCAGCACCTTGATGAAGTCGACATCGCGACCGAAGCGGCAGAGGAAAAGGTTCGCGGGCTTCAAGTCGCGATGGACGACGCCGCGCGCGTGCGCCTCGCCGAGCGAGTGGCACACTTGGGTGAGCCAGTGCACGACGCGCCGCGGCTCGACGGCGCCGAAGCGATACACGAAGTGCTCGGCGTTCAGGCCGTCCAGCAGCTCCATCGCGTAGAACAGGCGGCCGTCGGCGGCGACCCCGAAGTCGAACAGTTCGACCGTGTGCGGAGAGCGCAGGCCGGCCGTCACCCGCGCCTCGTGCGTAAAGCGCATCACGACCTCTTCGCGCGCCTCCGTCCTGCCCTGAAGTTGTTCGGGCAGGATCAGCTTGACGGCGGCGTCCCGCGCGAGAAACGCGTGCTTCGCCCTCCAGACCTCGCCCATGCCGCCCTGGCCGAGCCGCTCGATCAGTTCGTAGCTGCCGACGCTCTCGGCGGCGGCCCGCTGGCGTGCGGCGCCGTACACCGTGCGCGCCGCGATCATGGCGATCACGACGGCGACCGCGCCCGACACGCCGGCCGCGATCACGTCGCGCGCGGCCACCACGATCAGCCCGCGCGCGGCCAGGAACGCAATGCCCACCGGCATCGTCAGCGCGCACACGATCGACACGACGAGCGTCGTACGCGGGGGCGTCGGCACGACGAGCGGGAACAGGATGATCACCGGCACGACCCACGTCAGCGAGAACACGTGGCCCGTGCGAACGAACGCCGCCCACGGCGCGGCGACCGAGACGACGACGCAGACGATCACCTCGACGTCGAGCGCGATCGCGAAGACCGCGCGGTCCGGGATCTTTCGCCACGACGCGATCAGCCACAGGGCGGTGCACAGCCCCAGCCCGACGAGGTCGTTCACGAGGGCGAGCGTCCGCTCGAGTGCGGACGCCCCAGCCAGCCGCACCGGCCAGAACGCGAGAAACAACGCGTAGGCCAGCACCCCGATCAGGGCGGCGACACGCACGCGACCGCGCGACTCGCGTGACAGATCGCCCGGGAGCTCCGCGCGGACGGGCGTCTCCGCACGCAGCGCGGCCAACAGCTTTGCGGGCAGGAGCCGCGGCATGGAACACCCCGTCGGGGAGGACTCGTGGTGTAGGATACGCGCACCGAAGGCGCCACGGGAGTCCCCCTCGAAGCGATTCGGACCACCGTGAGGGGCCGCCTCGATGCCGCCTCCCGACGACAAGACTCCTGACTCCGCCAACGTGCCCGGCCGGATACTGCTCGAGCGCTATCGGATCGAGCGGCCGCTCGGCGCGGGCGGCATGGGCGAGGTCCTGCTGGCGCACGACGAGCTGCTGCACCGGCGCGTCGCGCTCAAGCGCCTGCGCACCGGCGGCGACGACTCCGCCGCGCGCCGGCACGCGATCCTCAAGGAAGCGCGGCGGCTGAGCCAGGCGAGCGATCCGCGCATCGCCGCGATCCATGACGTGCTCGAGCTCGACGGTGACGTGCTGCTGGTCATGGAGTACGTGGAAGGCACGACGCTGCGCGAGCACATGACGCGGCCGCTTTCGCCCGCCGAGTTCTGGCCTCTGGCCCTGCCGTGCGTCGAGGCGCTCGCCGCGGCGCACGCGCACGGTCTGATCCACCGCGACATCAAGCCCGAGAACCTGATGGTGACGCCCGAAGGCTCGGTCAAGATCCTCGACTTCGGTCTTGCGATCCGCGCGCCACAAGTCGACACGACGACGCCGACGATGACACAGACGCAGGCGCCGCGGGTCGCGGGCACGCCCGTGTACATGGCGCCGGAGGCGCACCTCGGCAAGCCGATGGACGAGCGCGCCGACCTGTTCTCGCTGGGCGTCGTCTTCTACGAGATGCTGACCGGAACGCGGCCGTTCGTCGGCGACACCTACGCGGCCGTGCTCGGTATGACGCTCGTCGCCACACCATTGCCGGTCGACGAGCGAAACCCGGCCGTGGGCGGGCCGCTGTCGCAGGTCGTCGCGAAGCTCCTCGCGAAGGACCCGGCGGCGCGGCACAGAAGCGCGGCGGGGCTGCTGCGCGATCTGATCCGGGTGAGGGACGGGGGTTCGCTTGCGATTGCGGACGACTCCGCGCCGGCGGCGCCCGCATCGCCGCCCGTTCGTCCGAAGGGCCGCGGCCGCGCCGTCGGTCTCGTGATTGCGAGCGTCGCCATCGCCGCGTTTCTCGTGTTCGCGTGGACGCGTTGGGCGCCCGTGCCGCTGCCGCGCGACCGCAACCTCGCGATCCTGCCGCCCACGACACCCGGTGCGAGCGACGACTTCGCGAGCTTCGCGCTCGGCCTGACCGAGTTACTCGCATCGCGCCTCCAGCGGCATGCGATGACGCCCGGGTTCCAGACCGTATCGTTCGACGACGGCCACAAGGCGGGCGTCCACAGCGCCGCCGACGCGCGCAAGGAGCTCGGCGCCACGATCGCACTGGTGCCCGTGCTCGAGCAGAGCCCTAGCTTTCTGCGCGCGCGACTGACGCTCTACGACACCGTGCGCGAGCGGGCGATCGCTACCCGGAAGATCGAGACTCCAGCGACCGAGCCGCTGAGCTTTTGCGCGCGCATCGAGCACGAGGCCACGATGATGCTGGCGCTCGTACCGCGCGCCGAGGACGCCGCGCACGCCTACGGCGTGCACGGCGCCGGCACGTTGCGGTTCTACCTCCAGGGGCGCGGGCGACTGAAAACGGCCACGACGGTGGCGCAGGCGACGAGGGCCGACGCCGATCTCGAGATGGCGTGCCGCACCGAGCCCGATGCCGCCGTCGCGCGGGCCGTGCTCTCGGCCGCCGAGCTGAAGCTGCACCAGCTCGGCGCGGAAGGAGAGTGGCTGGCGAAGGCGGAAGCCTCGGCGCGGCAGGCGGTGCGCCTCGACGGCACGCGCGCCGAGCCGTATCGAGCGCTGGGCGCCGTGCTCTTCGAGGAGAAGCAGCCGGCCGAGGCGCTCGTCGTCTACGAGCGCGTGGTCGAGCTCGATCCCACCGACGACCGGACCCTCTACTCCGTCGGCCGCGCGTACGCGCGGCTCGGGAACCGCGAACGGGAGAAGCAGGTCTACCTCGCGGCGATCGCGAAGCGGCCGCACTGCTGGGCGCCTCGCTGGTGGCTCGCGACGTGGCAGTTTCGGGCCGGAAAGTACGACGAGGCGATGCGCTCGTACGAGGCGATGATCGAGCGGGCGCCGCAATTCTCGACCGGGTACGCCAGCCTCGGAGGCATGCTGATCATGCGCGGCGATTACGCGCGGGCGATCGAGGCGCTTCGTCACTCCGTGGAGCTTCGCCCGACGAAGTCCGCGTTCGACAATCTCGGCACGGCGTACTTCAACACCGGACGTTCCGCCGAGGCGGTGGACGCCTACAACCAGTCGTTCCAGTTCGGGGAAGCCGACTACATGTCGTGGTTCAACCTCGGAGAAGCCTACTACTGGCTGCGCGATCGCAAAGATCAGGCCGCCGAGGCCTATCACGAAGCCGTGCGGCTCGGGAGCGGCATGATCGCGACGCGCGCGAAGGAGGGTCGGGCGTTCGACGTCGCGATTCCGGCCACACTCGCAACCGTGTACCCCAAGCTCGGGCAGTCGGACAGCGCGAGAGAGAGCCTCGGTCGCGCGATTGCCGCCGACAGCACGAACTCGTACGTCGCGTACTGCGCGGCGCTCACCTACTGGCAGTTGAACGAACGCGAGCCGGCGATGCGCTGGCTCGAGCAAGCCGTTGCGGAGGGCTATCCCGTCACCTGGCTGCGGGACTCGCCCATCTTCCACGAGTGGCGGGATGTCGCGGCGTTTCGAGCACTCGTCGAGCGAAAGTCCGCCCTAACCCAGCCGGCCACGTCCAGCACTGGAGAGCAGCGATGAAGACGATGCCGAAGACACACCAGATTGGGGTCACGGTAGAGGCGAGAGCGATCCGCGTCGTACCCGAGACGCTGGTCATGACCTCACACGACGAAGTGCACTGGGTCGGCTCGAACTCGAAGAAGTTCACGATCGAGTTCGAAGGCCTGGGCCCGTTCGCCGATCGGCGGTTGACGCACGACATGGCGACGAGAAAGCAGCAGCCCAAGCGGACGGGACGGTACAAGTACACCGTGATCTCGGTCGAGGACCCGGCGCTCGTGCTGGATCCCGTCGTGATCGTGGACGAGCCACCGACCGGGCCTGCTCCGACTCCGTAGACCGCGCCTACGGTTTCTCTGCGTAGTCCTTCTTGCGCTTCTCGACGGCGATGCGCCAGGGCGGAAGACCGATCGACGCGCGAACCGACCTCTCCGATGACAAACGCCTCTTGCATGAGCGTCAGGCGACTCCGTTGGAAGTCGAGATCGGTGGAGCATGCCCAAGGTCATCACGATTGAGCGGGCAAACCCACCGGCGAGCCCCTGATCCCCTGTCTTGACCCATCGATTGTCCGTCTTTCCATAACCTCCGCCCCCCGGGCAACGTCTAATCTCCATGAATGGAAGCAGCCGAGCTCGAACGGGTGCGCCGCGCACGAGGCGGAGACGCCGAGGCGTTTCGCGGCATCGTGGAGGCCTATTCCCGGCCGCTCTGGCGGGCGGCGTTCCGGGTTCTGGACGACCACGCGGCGGCCGAGGATGCGGTCCAAGACGCGTTTCTCCACGCCTGGCGCGCTCTCGACCGCTTCGACGAGCATGCGGAGCTCTCGACCTGGCTGTACCGGATCACGATCAACGCGGCGATCGATCACCGGCGGGATCGAAGGCGGCGAGAGGCCCGGTCGGGACCCCTTCCGGAAGACTTCGACGGCCAGGTCACGGCGAAATCGACCGCGGCCGACCCTCATCGACATGCGTACTGGCGCGAGATCGCCGGCCATGCGCAGGAGGCGATCTCCGATCTGCCGGAAGCGGAGCGCACGGCGATCCTGTTGCGGCACTTCGAGGGGCGCTCGATCGCCGAGATCGCGCGCGTCCTGGGCGGCGGAGAAAATGCCGCCAAGCAGGCGGTCTTCCGGGCCGTGCGCAAGCTGCGCGCCGTGCTCGGCCCGCTGATGGAGGTATCCCGTGGCGAAGCGATCTGACGAAGAGTTGATCCTCTACTTCTACGGCGAACACGCGGCGCCGCAGGACATCGAGCGCGAGCTCGCGGCGGACCCTTGGCTGACCCGCCGCAACGACGCGCTGCGGCGCGAGCTTCGCGCCCTCGATAGCCTCGCGGCTCCCGAGCCTCGGCCTGGGCTCGAAGCGAGGATGTGGGCGCGCGTGGCTCCGTCGCTCGCCCGGCCGTCCCGGCGCTTTGCCGCTCCCGCCGGGTGGCTCGGATGGGCCGCGCTGGGGACGGCGGTGCTCGCCGTCGCGTTCGCAGGATTCCTGGCCGGGCGTGCGGTTCACGAAGCGCCGACCGAACGCGCGGTTGCCGAGACCCTGAAGGCGCTTCCGCCCGCGGCACGCGACCGCGTGCTCCAGGCGGCGCTCGCCGACCACCTCGACTCGTCCCAGCGTCTCCTGCTCGAGGTCTCGAACGGGGAAACGTCCCTCGATGACGGACGCGCCGGGGCCGAGACCCTCCTGAGCGCGAACCGTCTCTATCGCCGCGCCGCCGAGCACGCCGGAAAGCGAAGGGTCGCCGCGGTTCTCGCGGAGCTCGAGCCGTTCTTGGCGCAGCTCGCCGACGCTCCCCCATCGTTCGATCTCCGCCGCTCGCGGGATCGGATCGAATCCGGGGATCTTCTCTTCAAGGTCCGGATCACGCGCAACAACCTGAAGGAGCTCTCATGAGCCGTGTTCGAATGACGCTTGCCGTCGCCCTCCTCCTCGTGTCCGCGCTCGCGGCTCCGGCGCTCGCCGAGCAGCACAGCGAGGCCTATCGCGAAGGGCAGCGTGCCTTGGAGAGCGAGAAATGGGCCGACGCCTCGCACATCTTCGGGAAGATC
>JAYUCM010000046.1:0-2464 GCA_043740355.1 Acidobacteriota bacterium
GGGATCCGATTACAAAGCGATCCTCGCGCATTACTATTCCGGAACCGCGCTCGCCAAGACCGGCGCCGACCGGCCCCCGGCGGCTGGCGTCCCGTGATCACGACCCTATATTCGATCTCGCGGGGATCACCACGCGAGGAGTGCCCACGAGATGGACCGACGGCTTCTATGGATCGGATCGATGTCGATCCTCGTGACCGTGGCTCTCTGGGTCGCCGATGCGGTGGCGTGGATTCCGCGATCGATCGACGACCGCTGGTCCGGCCTCACCCTCAAGGCGGGAATCGTCGCTCTCGCGGGTGCGCTGCTCCTGCGGCTGCTCGCGCCGGTCGCGAGCCTCAGGCAGCGGGGACGCTGCACCGTTTGCGGCCATCCGACGGAGCGGGGGCACGCGTACTGCCTCGATCATCTCCAGGAGACCGTGAACGCCACCCGGGATCTGACCCACAGCCGGACCGCCGCCCGCCCCAGGACCGCCCGCTAGCTCCGCCTTCCGGGCCCCCGATCCTCGTCCTTTGCGGTCCGACGGGGACGGGCAAGTCGAGGCTCGCCGTACGGGTGGCCGAGCGCCTCCGTGGGGAGGTCGTGGGGTGCGACGCCCTTCAGGTCTACCGCGGCCTCGACGCCGCGACCGCGAAGCCCACACGCCTCGAGCGGGAGCGCGTGCCGCACTGGCTGGTCGACTGCGCCGATCCGCGGCGCGACTACTCCGTCGCCGACTACCTCTGCGACGCGGACGCCGCGATCGCCGGGATCCTGGCACGGGGCGGCGTGCCGGTGGTCGTCGGCGGCACGGGGATGTACCTCCGTGGGCTCCTGAAGGGCATCGTCCCGGCGCCGCCCCGGAACGAGTCGATCCGTCAGCGCCTCCGGGCGAGGCTCGCCCACTCGGGAGCGCCCCGCCTCCACCGGGTTCTCGCGAGGCTCGACGCCGCGAGCGCCGCCCGCCTTCGGCCCGAGGACGGCCAGCGGGTCGTTCGTGCGCTCGAGTTCGCGCTGTCTCGCGGTGAGACCTGGAGCGCGCGGCTGGCGCGCTCGGGGACCTGGTCGCGCCCGGAGGAGCGGTACCGGGCGCTGAAGTTCGGCCTCGACCTGAAGCAGAACCTGCTGGCGGAACGCCTCGCCGCGCGCGTCGACGCGTTCTTCGATGCGGATCTTCCCGGAGAGGTGGAGCGGCTCATCGCCTCAGGCGTACCCGAATCGGCCAACGCGTTCAAGGGAATCGGCTACCGGCAGATGCTCCGCGCGAGGGCGTTAGGGAGCGACCCGTCGGACGCGCGCGATGCGATCGTCGTCGCGACGAGGCAGTACGCGAAACGTCAGCGCACCTGGTTTCGCAGCGAACCCGGCGTCGTCTGGCTCGACGCCGCTTCGGGAATCGACGCGCTGACGGCGCGCGTCGTGTCGGCCTGGGACGCGGCGCGCGAGCGCGGCGGCGCCGTTTCGCCGTGTTAGACTCGCAGAGGCGGCACGACCCGAAGGAGTCCGCGATGGAGACCGAAAATGGGGGCATCCAGAACGAGTTCTTCAACCGGGCTCGCAAGGAGCGCGTCCTCGTGACGGTCGTCCTGGCGACGGGACGGTGCCTCGTCGGCCGCATCCGGGCGTTCGACAAGTTCACGATCCTCCTCGACACGAGCCACGGCGACCAGATGGTGTTCAAGCATGCGATCGCTACGGTGGGGCCTGAACGCCCGGCAGGCGCGGTCGAAGCCGCCTCGGGAAGCGCCTAGCGGCGGAAGAACCCCTTCCCCGCCTCGGTCGGCGCGGCGGGAGCGGGCGCGGCGCCTTGCGGCGTTTCCCGGAGCCGAGCGTTCAAGCGCTCGAGCTTTGCCTCGTACTCCTGACGCATCAGCTGCGCCTGCTTGGTGAGGCGCTCGATTTCGGCGCGGAGCGCGTCGGTCTCGGCGCCGGTCTCCCGCGCTTCGAACCGGAGATGCTCGGCCCGGAGGCGCTGGATCTCGTCGTCGCGATCCTTCACGTCCTGACGATGCCGTTCTTGGAGCTCGTCGTAGAGCTTCTTGATTTCCTGGAGCTCCAGGATCTTCGAGAAATCGCTCAAGGGGTCGGCCATGGGCTCTCCGTGCTCCATCGCCGCGGCGGCGTCCGAGGCGTAGAGAAACTTTCGTAGCATCAGGTCCAGGTCGCCGGGACGCGTCGAGACCGCGAGGGCCGTGTCGCGCGTCACGATCCCGCGCAGGACGAGCGCGGCCAAGGATTGGTTCATCGACTGCATCTTGTAGTACATCACCGAGCTTTCGAGCTCTTCCTCGAGCGCTTCGAGGCTCCCCTCGAGAATGAGCTTCGCCACGCGCGGGGACTGGCGCAGAACTTCGACGGCCGCGATGAGGCCTGTGCCGTCCGAGCGCTCGACCAGCTTGAGCGAGATGATCGCCTGGAGCACGGTCGACAGCTGCTGGCGGATCTGACGGTGGTTCCCCTCGGGGAACTGATCGATGATCCG
>JAYUCM010000047.1:0-6026 GCA_043740355.1 Acidobacteriota bacterium
GAGCGGGCCGCCACGCCGCGCAGGACGACCTCGAGGCTGTCTTTCGCGGCCGCGAGCTCTTCCGCGGCGGTGTCCTTCGCCAGCGTGGCCTGCCGGAACTCCTTGTCGGAGACGATGCCGTCCGTGGCGAGCTTTTGCAGCCGGGCATACTCCCTCGTGGCGTCTTCGGCGCGGAAGGTCGCCTGGGTGACCCGGCTCTCCGCGGCGGCCAACGCGGCGGTGTTCGGCACGACGCGGATTGTGGCGAGAAGATCGCCGCGCCTGACGCGTTGTCCCGGCTCGACCCGGATCGACTCGATGATCCCCGAGACCTGCGGCTTGACCGCGACCTCCTTGCGGGGGATGACCGATCCGGTCGCGACCGTCTTCTTGATGATGTCGGTGACGCTGGGCGATTCGGTGTCGTACACGACGACGGGCTTTTGCGCCTTGTGCCAGAGATACCAAAGCGTCCCCCCGAACAGCGTGAGGAGCGCAACGACGAGCACGACCGTGAGGACTTTCTTCATGAGCTGCGGATCTCCCTGGGATCAAACGGCGCGAAGGGCCTCGACCGGGCTGATCTTCACCGCGCGTCGCGCCGGGATCAGGCCGGCGAGGATGCCGGAGACGACGAGGATCGCGAGAGTCGTGAGCGCGCTTTCGAACGGGACTTCGGGGTTCCTGAACATCTCGGACGGTGTGGAGGCGATCGCCCGGCTGATGATTTCGACGACGCCGACCCCCGCGACGAGCCCGAGGTAGCCGGCCACGGTGGTGAGGATCAGCGACTCGAAGACGATCTGGGCCGTGATCGCAAACGGCGTGGCGCCCACGGCGCGCCTGACGCCGATCTCGTTGGTTCGTTCGCGGACGATGACGAGCATGATGTTGCTGACGCCGATCACGCCCGCGGCGAGCGTGCCGATCCCCACGATCCAGACCAGGCCCCTGATGCCGGTGAACAGGCCGTTGACCTTGTTGAATTCGATCTCGGAGTTGAAGTGGCCGAAAGCGCGGGCATCGTCGGGGGCGACCCGATGTCGCTCCTTCAAGAGCGCCAGCGACTTCGTCTCCAGGACCGAGGAGGGCGCGCCGTCTCGGGGGATGAGCGCAAACCAGCCTACGCGGTCCCCGTAGTGGAACGCCGATTGGAACGCCGTGAACGGGACGACGATCTGCTGCGTCTGTTCGTTGTTGTCGCCGCCCGATCGTATCGGTTTGAATGTGCCGATGACCCGGAACGTCACTCCATTGATCCGAATCGACTGGTCGAGCGGGTTTTCGTTCCTGTCGAACAGCACCTCGCGGACGCGGGTGCCGATGACGGCGACCTTGCGCCGCTCGTCGAGGTCGATGCGGTTGAGGAAGCGCCCGGAGGTGATCGTCAGCGGGTGAACGACAAGGAACTCGGGGACGTCACCCATGACGGAAAACGCCCCGGCCTTGATCCCGCGCGTGACGTTGTTGCCGCCTTGAAAACCTCCCAGCTGGTTTCGCGGACAGATCAGCTTGGCGTCAGCGACCTGTGCACGGATCGCGTCGACGTCGTCGGTGTCGAATTGCACCGAGCGGCCTGTCGGCATCCCTCGCCATGGCTTCGAGGTTCGCTGGGACCAGACGTAGACGGCGTTGGTGGCCTGCTCGGAGAACCCTTGGCTCACGCCGTTCCAGAGCCCGTTCCCCGAGGCGAGCATCACCATCAGCATGAAGATGCCCCAGAAGACGCCGAACGCGGTGAGGAAAGTCCGCACCTTGTTCCCGCGCAGCGCTTCGTAGATCTCACGCCAGTGGTCGCCGTCGATGAGGCTCATTCGTTCCTCAGCGCATCGACCGGGCGGACAGCGGCGGCGCGCCGCGCCGGGATGAACCCCGCGGCCAAGCCCGCCACGATAAGCAGAAGCGTCGCCTCGATGGCGACGGCGAAGTTCACCTCGGGATTGCGAAAGTACTCGCTCCCGGCCGGAAGATTCTTCGCGACGACCTCGAGGACGGCGATTCCCAGGACCAGACCAAAGTAGCCCGCAACCGACGTGATCAGAATCGACTCTTGCAGGACGAGCGACACGACCGACCAGGGCGTCGCCCCCAGCGCCTTGCGCACGCCGATTTCGCGGGTCCGCTCGCGGACCGTGATCATCATGATGTTGCTGACGCCGACCACCCCAGCGAGAATCGTCCCGACCCCCACGATCCAGACGAACGTGCGGATCGCCGCCATCAGGCTGGTGAACCTCTGAAACTCTTCGTTGTTGTTGCCGACGTTCACGGCACGCGGGTCCTCGGTCGAGAACGCGTGCCGGGCTGCGATGCGCCGCTTGACGTCTTTCGCCATGACTTCCGTCTGGGCCAGGGGCGTCTCACCCGTGGTCATCATGATCATGCGCACGCGATTGGCGCCGCCGAAGGCCCGCTGAGCCGTCGTGATCGGTAGGTAGATCTTCTCCTGCTCGCCTTCCCCACCTTCGTCCGTGAAAAGTCCCACGACCTTGAAGGCGACGCCGTTGATCTCGATGTTCTTCCCGAGCGCAGGCTCCTTCTTGAAAAGAGCGTCTTTCACCCGCACCCCGATGACGGCGACCTTGCGGTATTCGGAGAGGTCCAGGTCGTTGAGGAAGCGCCCCTCGGTGACGATCGTCTTTTCGAGGTAGAGGTGATCCGGGTGGACCGAGCGCACGTCGAACGTCGTCGTCTCCTTCTTGTACCTCACGCGGAGATTCCCGCTGATGTAAAAGCGCGAGGTGATGTGGTCCACGCCTCCTTCGTTCGCTCGGATCTCGTTGCGGTCCTCGTTGGTCAGCTGCACGTTGCGCCCGGGGGCCAGTCCTTTGTAGGGGATGCTGGTTTGCCCGGGGAAGACCCAGATGCTGTTGACCGCGTCGTCGCGGAACTGGTACGCGATCCCGTTGGCGAGTCCCTCCCCCGAGCCCAGCAGGACGATCAGCATGAAGATCCCCCAGGCGACGGAAAACGCCGTCAGGAACGAGCGAAGCTTGTTCGCCCTGATCGTGTCGAGGATTTCCTGCCAGGTGTCGAGATCAAGCATGGGCGAGCTCGAGATCGGCGTTTTCGACGCGGCCGTCCTTCAAACGGATGATGCGCTGCGTCATCGCGGCGACCTCCCGCTCATGGGTGACCACGACGACGCAGACCCCGTCGGCGTTGACTTCCTGGAGGAGCTGCATGATCTCGAGGGAGGTCGCGGAATCCAACGCGCCCGTCGGCTCGTCGGCCAGGAGCACCTTCGGTTTGGCGACGAGCGCCCGCGCGATCGCGACGCGCTGTTGTTCGCCTCCCGACATCTCGGACGGGCGATGCCCGGCCCGATCGAGAAGACCGACGCGCTCGAGGTACTCGCGCGCCTTCGCCAGGCGCACCCTCCGCCGGACGCCCTTGTAGTAGAGCGGCAGCGCGACGTTCTCCGCCGCCGTCTTGAAAGGGATCAGGTTGAACGATTGGAAGACGAAGCCGATGAGGTTGCGACGGTGAACCGCCGCGCGGGTCTCGGACAGGTCTTTCATGAGCTGGCCGTCGAGCGTGTAGGACCCCGCGTCGTAACCGTCGAGCAGCCCGAGGACGTTCATCAAGGTGGACTTGCCGGAGCCCGAGGCCCCCATGACGGACACCATCTCGGTCGCGGCGATCTCAAGGTCCACCGATTTCAGGACGTGGAGCCGGTTCCGGCCGGTCACGTAGGACTTGTCGACTCCGAGAAGGCGCAACATGGCAGATATACGCTACAACGGTCCCGAAAGTTGCGGCGCGGGGGGGTACCCAATGTCCTCCTGATACGCTGCTCGCCTACGCCCCCTTCGGGAAAGGACCCCCATGTCGTTTTCCAGCTTCCGGCTTCACGCCGACCTCCTCAAGGGCGTCAAGGAGCTCGGGTTCACGAGACCCACGCCGATCCAGGAGCAGGCGATCCCTCCGGCCGCCGAAGGGAAGGACATCCTCGCCTGCGCGATGACCGGTAGCGGCAAGACGGCCGCGTTCCTGCTGCCGATCCTCCATCGCCTGATCGGGAAGACCCGCGGCACGACCCGGGTGCTCATCCTGACGCCGACTCGCGAGCTGGCGGCGCAGATCCACCAGCACCTCGAGCAGCTCGCGGTGCACACTCCCGTGACCGGCGCCGCGGTGTTCGGCGGGGTGGGCATGGGACCGCAGGAGCACGCCCTCCGAAGCGGAGTGGACGTGATCGTGGCGACCCCCGGCCGGCTCCTTGATCACCTCCGCCACACTTATGCGCGCCTGACGCGACTCGAGATCCTCGTTCTGGACGAGGCCGACCGGATGCTCGACATGGGGTTTCTGCCGGACATCCGGAGGATCCTCGCGCAGATTCCGAAGAAGCGCCAAACGCTGTTCTTCTCCGCGACGATGCCGCGCGAGATCGTCGGACTGTCGCGGGAGATGTTGCACGATCCCGTTAGGATCGACCTCGAACGGAAATCGGCCCCGGCGGTCGGGATCACGCAGGCCGTGTACCCCGTCGCGCGCGAGCTGAAGTCCGCTCTCTTGGTCGAGCTCTTGAAGCGCGACATCGTGGCCGAGGCGATCGTGTTCACGCGCACCAAACACCGGGCCAACCGCCTCGCGGACTACCTCGAGCGGCACGGCCTGTCGACCGCGCGCATCCACGGGAACCGCAGCCAGAGCCAGCGCACGCTGGCCCTCGCCGGGTTCAAGGAGGGGAAGCACCGGGTGCTGGTCGCGACCGACATCGTGGCCCGCGGCATCGACGTCGAGGACCTGTCCCACGTGATCAATTTCGACGTCCCTGCAGATCCCGACTCCTACATCCACCGCGTCGGCCGCACCGCGCGCGCCGACGCCACGGGCGACGCGTTCACGTTCGTCTCGCCCGACGAGGATCGCGAGTTGCAGGACATCGAACGGGCCCTCGGGAAGCGCCTCCCTCGCGTCACGCTCCCGGGGTTCGACTACGCGAAGAGGCCGACGGAACGCCTCGAGATTCCGATCCAAGAGAGGCTCGCGGCCCATCGCGCGGCGCGCGGTGCGGGGCGCGGACAGAGAAACGCCAAGGCCGGAGCGACCAGGTCCGGGACGAAGAGCGGCCCGCCCCGCGCGAATCTGAGCGCGATCCTCGACCGGCACGCGCCGCGGAGCCGCGGTGGGAGATAGGGGAGTGTCCCGTATGCTCGATCTCTACGTCGACGGCGACGCCTGTCCTGTCAAGGACGAGGTTTACCGCGTAGCCGCCCGCCACGACCTCAAGGTTTACGTCGTGTCCGACGGCCCACTACGCGCCGAAGCGCGAGGGCGCGTGGAGTTCATCCGGGTCAAGCAGGGTTGGAACGCGGCCGACGACTGGATCGCCGAAAGGGCGGGCGACGGGGACATCGCCGTCACGTCGGATATACCGCTCGCGGATCGCTGCCTCAAGAACGGCGCGCGGGTTGTGGCGCCCAACGGACGAGAGTTCACCGAGGACTCGATCGGCGAGGCGCTCGCGAAGCGCGAGCTGATGGATCACCTGCGCCAGATGGGGGCGGTGACCGGCGGCCCCGCGCCGTTCGTCCCCGCCGATCGCTCGCGCTTTCTCGCGCGCCTGGAGGAGGCGATCCAGGCGATTCGACGACGGCATCAACAAAAAGGGGCACCGCCGAAGCGGTGCCCCTGAGCTCATCCTGAGAATTTGCTCGGACTAGTAGCGACGATTCCCGCCGCCGCCGCCACCGCCGCGGCCGCCGCCACCGCCGTAGCCCCCGCCAAATCCACCGCCACCGCCACCGCCGGCCGACCGCTCTTTGGCCTCGTTGACGGTCAGCGCGCGGCCGCCGAAGTCGCGGCCGTTCAGATCGCGGATGGCGCCATCAGCGTCCTCCGAACTGCCCATCTCGACGAAGCCGAAGCCGCGCGGGCGACCCGTGTCGCGATCGGTCACGAGCTTGACCTCGGAGACCGTGCGCCCACTCTGGGCGAAGAGATCGCGGATCTGAGTCTCGTCCGCAGTGAAAGGGAGGTTGCCGACATACAGTCTGGTACCCATGCTCGAACTCCTGGTGCCCTCAGATTGGGGCGCC
>JAYUCM010000048.1:0-2459 GCA_043740355.1 Acidobacteriota bacterium
CTGCGCGATGCGGGGCGAGATCATGATCCAGTACGCCTTGATGTGGTCGAAGTTGTCGAGCATCAGGCGCGACACGGCGATCGTCATCAGGTCGTCGAAGCCGGTGGGCCCGGGGAGGTGGGCCATCTGCGTGTTCTCGGGGTGGAACGCCAGCGGGATGAAGCACATGAACCCGCCGGTCTCGTCCTGAAGCGCGCGCAGCCGGCACAGGTGCTCGACGCGCTCGTCGAGCGTTTCGATGTGGCCGTACAGCATCGTGGCGTTGCCGCGCAGGCCGTGCGCGTGGGTCGCCCGGGCCACCTCGAGCCAACGCTCCGCGGAGATCTTCTTGGGATACAGCTCGCGGCGCACACGCTCGACGAGCACCTCGGCGCCGCCGCCGGGCAGCGAGTTCACCCCGGCGGCCTGGAAGTCGTCGATGACCGTGTCGAGGTCTTTCTTGAAGCGCTTCGCGAAGAAATCGTACTCGGCGCATGTGAACGCCTTGACGTGCAGGGCGGGGGACAGCTCGTGGATGCCGCGGACGAGGTCGAGGTAGAACGAGTACGGGTAGTCGGGGTTGTGCCCGCCGACGATGTGCACCTCGGTGATCGCATCGTGGAGGTTGGACCGGACCTCGGAGAGCGCGCGCGTCAGGTCCCAGGTCCACCCGTCTTCCTTGTGCTTGTACGGGCGGTAGAAGCCGCAGAACTTGCAATCCACCGTGCAGACGTTCGTCGGGTTCAGGTGCATGTTGCGGACGAAGTAGGCCGCGTTGCCGTTCTTCCTTTCGCGCACCACGTTCGCCAGCCCTCCGGCCGGAGCCAGCGCGCGCGATCGGAACAACCGGACGCCGTCGTCGAACGCGAGGCGCTCGCCGTTCATCACCTTGTCGTGGATGTCCCCGAGTCCTGCAACCCCGGCGAGCGTCTCGAGCACTTCCGACATGGGCCGGATTATAGAAGCCCTGCGGAACGAGCGTCAAAGCGGGCGCTATACTCCGCGCCGTTTCCCCTGCTGCGGAGTGGTCGATTGAAAAGCGCGATCGTCGCCGCCGTCCTTGCCGCCACCGGTCTCGTCGCGACCCCGGTGCCCGCGCAGCAGGCCGAGGCGGCGAAACCACGCCCCAAGGTCGTTCTCGTCCTGTCGGGCGGCGGCGCCCGCGGGGCCGCCCACATCGGCGTCCTGAAAGTGCTGGAGGAGTACCACGTCCCGTTCGACATGATCGTCGGGACGAGCATGGGCGCGATCGTCGGCGGTCTCTACGCCGCGGGCTGGTCGGTCGAGGAGATCGAGTCGAAGGTCGGCACGATCGACTGGGGGGCCGTCTTCGTCGACCAGCTCCCGCGCCAGGCCAAGACGTTCCATCGCAAGGAAGAGGACTCGCGCTTCCTGGTGCCGCTCAAGATGCGCTTCAAGAACTGGAAGCCGTATCTGCCGCCCGCGATCCTGGGAGGGCAGAGCATGGAGCTGCTCTTCCAGGGGCTCGAGATCGAGGCGACCGGGATGCGGGACTTCGACCGCTTCCCGGTGCCTTTCCGCGCCGTCGCCGCCGATCTCTCCACGGGCGAGGCCGTCGTGATCGGAAAGGGATCCCTCGCGAAGGCGATGCGGGCGAGCATGGCGCTTCCCGGGATCCTCCCGCCGGTCGACCTCGACGGCAGGCCGCTGGCCGACGGCGGCGTGGCCGCCAACTTCCCGATCCGCATCGCCAAGGGGCTTGGAGGCGAGGTCATCGTCGGGGTCGACATCACGAGCCCCCTCCGCGGCAAGGAAGAGCTGGGCAACCTGCTGAAGCGGATCGACCAGGCGACCAACCTCCTGACGAACGCGAACCGGGTGGACGACATGAAGGCCGTCGGGCCGGACGACGTGATCCTGGTCCCCGATCTCGGCGAGGTCACGTTTCTCGACCTCGAGAGGACCGGAGAGACGATCGCCGCCGGAGAGGCGGCGGCGCGTGCGGCGGAAGCGCGTCTGCGCGCGCTCTCGGTCTCGGACGAGGCATGGGCGGCCTTCGAGGCGCGTCACCACCGGCGCCCCGTCGAGGAGCTCGTCGTCGATGAAGTTCGCTTGCAGAACACGGGGCCGTTGGCGGACGACGTCGTGCGCGCACGGCTCGACGTCCCGCTGGGCGTTCCGCTCGACGAGGCCGACCTGGCGAAGCGGCTGACCGGTCTTTACGGCCTCGACACGTTCGGCCCGATCCGTCACGACCTCGTGCACGAGGACGGCAGGGGCGTCCTGATCGTCGAGACGCCAAAGAAGCCCTACGGGCGGCACAGCCTCCAGTTCGGCTTCTTCGCTGCCGACGATTTTCGCGGCGACACCGCGTTCAACCTGGCGTTCAGCCACCTGTTCAGTCCTTTCAACCGTCGCGGCGGGGAGTGGCGCAACGTCGTCCAGGTCGGCGACAACGACTTGGCCGGCACCGAGTACTACCAGCCGCTCGACGCGCGCTTGGCCTGGTTCTTCGAAGC
>JAYUCM010000049.1:0-6008 GCA_043740355.1 Acidobacteriota bacterium
GTCAGGTCTCCCATTGAGTCATTCGCATTCTGCGAATGACTCAATGGGAGACCTGACCCCAATTCCCCCTGCTAGAATCCACCGGGTGACCCCACCTGAGTCCCTGCTTGAATCGTTGAACCCCGCTCAGCGGGAGGCGGTCGTCCACGCGGGCGGCCCGCTGCTCGTGCTCGCCGGGGCCGGCTCCGGAAAGACCCGCGTCATCACCCATCGCATCGCCTGGCTCGTCCGGCAAGCCGGCGTCCCGCCGGGCGGCATCGTCGCCGTCACGTTCACCAACAAGGCCGCGAGCGAGATGCGCTCGCGGGTCGAAGGCATCCTCGGGCTCAGCTCCGGCGGCCCGTGGATCGGCACCTTTCACGGCCTATGCCTCAGGATGCTTCGGCGCGACGGGGAGCGGGTGGGACTCGCCCCCAATTTCGCCATCTACGACCGTGACGACCAGGTGGCGCTGCTGCGTCGGCTCCTGCGCGACGAGGGCGTCGACGACACCGCCTCGTCGGCCCGCGCCTTTCTCGGGCGCATCAGCCGGGCGAAGAACGCGATGGAGACACCCCGCGCGCTCGAGGCGCGGGCCTTCGCCCCCGACGCCAAGCTCCAGGCACGGATCTATGCGCTCTACGACGAGGGATTGAAGCGGGCGAACGCGGTGGACTTCGACGACATTCTGCTTTCGGCCCTCGAGCTGCTCGACGCAGAAAAGACGCCCGACGTGAGGGAGCGCTACGCGCAGCGCTGCTTGCACCTGCTCGTCGACGAGTACCAGGACACGAACCGCCCGCAGTACCTCCTGATCAGGGCGCTGACGTCGGTGCACCACAACGTCTGCGTCGTGGGCGACGAGGACCAGTCGATCTACAAGTTCCGCGGCGCCGAGATCCGGAACATCCTCGACTTCGAGCGCGACCACCCGGGCGCCGCGGTCGTCAAGCTCGAGCAGAACTACCGCTCCACCGCGACGATCCTGGACGCCGCCGCCGCCGTCATCGCGAACAACGCCGAGCGCAAGGGAAAATCTCTCTGGACCAAGAACGCGCGGGGAGAGGAGATCGACCTCTTCCATGCAGCGGACGATCGCGCCGAGGCGACGTGGGTCGCGGGCCGCGTGAAAGACGAGGCGCGACGGCGGCCGTATGAAGACGTCGCCGTGCTCTACCGCACCAACGCGCAGTCCCGCTCGTTCGAAGAGGCCTTCCGTCGCGAGCGCATCCCCTATCAGGTCGTGGGCGCGCAGCAGTTTTACGAGCGGAAGGAGGTCAAGGACGTTCTCGCCTACCTGAAGCTCGCGGTCAACCCGGGGGACGACGTCGCCTTCCGTCGCATCGTCAACGTCCCCCCGCGCGGGATCGGCGACACGACGGTCGATGCGATCGAGAGCGAAGCGCGGGTCGAAGGGCTGGCGCTTCGCGATGCGGCGCGGCGCCTCGTGGACCGCGGCGCGCTCGGCGCGCGCGCGTCGCGACTGCTCGGAGCGTTTCTCGAGACGACCGCCGGCTTCGCCGCGCGCGCCGCGGAAGAGCCCGCCGCGCTCGTCATCGAGGGGATCGTGGAGGGGGTTGGCTTCCCGGCGTACCTCGAGAAGAGCTACCCGGGGGAAGGGTTCGAGCGGATGGAGAACGTGCGCTCCCTCGTCTCGGCGGCCGTCGAGTACGAGCGCGAGGTCGAAGCCCCGACCCTCCTCGGTTTTCTCGACCGGTCGGCCCTGGTCTCGGACGCCGACGAGGTCGGAGCCCGCCCCGGGGTCACGCTCATGACCGTGCACAACGCGAAGGGGCTCGAGTTCGCCGTCGTTTTCCTCGCGGGGCTCGAGGAAAACGTCTTCCCGCACGCACGCTCTCGCGCGAGCGACGACGACCTCGAGGAGGAGCGACGTCTGTGCTACGTCGCGATCACGAGAGCACGCGAGCGGCTCTTTCTCTCCCGCGCGATGTCGCGCCTGCAACAGGGCGTTCCGCAGGCCAACGCACCCTCCCGGTTCATCGAAGAGATCCCCGCCGAGCTGCTCGCGGAGAGCGGCTCGCGCGCGTCGGCCTCCTTCTTCGACCCTCCCGTTCGCGAGTCCCGTGCCGGAGGATGGCGCGACTTCTCCCACGGGTCCTCCGCCGTCCGCGCCGCCTCGCGGCGCGCACAGCCCGACGCGGCGCCACGGCCTTCCGACTTCCCGCTCGCGGAGGACGGGTTCTCGGTCGGCGTCAACGTCTCGCATCCGATGTTCGGGAGCGGCCGGATCTTGGGACGCGAGGGGGCCGGGAAGAACCTGAAGCTCACCATTCAATTCACGGGGTACGGGACGAAGCGGATCTTGCCGGCGTACACCCAGCTCACCGCGGAAGGGACGAGTCTATGAAGGGCAGCGACTTGCGCAAGGGTATGGTCATCCGGTTCGAGGGCCTCGTGTACAAGGTGCTCGAGTCGACCCACAGGACACCCGGAAACCTCCGCGCCTTCGTCCAGGCGAAGCTGCGGAACGTGATGACGGGGCTGGGCACCGAGCAGCGGTTCCGGTCCGAAGACGACATCGAGAAGGTCTACCTCGACAACAAGACCATGCAATACATGTATCGCGACGCCGAGGGGTATCACTTCATGGACACCGAGACCTACGACCAGTTCGCCCTCGCCGACGACGTGCTGGGCGACACGATGTCGTTTGTCGTCCCCGAATCCACGGTGACGATGGACTGGTTCGAAGGGAAGCCGGTCGGGATCGAGATCCCGCCTTCGGTCGACCTCAAGGTCGTCGAAACGGCGCCCGGCATCAAAGGGGCCACCGCGTCCGCCCAGAAGAAGCCCGCGACGCTCGAAACCGGCCTCGTCGTGCAGGTTCCCTCGTTCATCAACGAGGGCGAGGTCGTCCGCATCGGCACCGAAAACGGCGACTACCTCGGCCGAGCGACCTAGAGAAAAAGGGGACACTCCCCTTTTCACCTCGAGAGGACACTTTCCCTGCCGAGTTCGAGAATCCTCGCTGCGGCACGCTCGCGCATGCACTTGTCTCCGCGCGCTCGCTCCGCCGGATCGCTCGCTTGAGTGGAAGAACCGCTCGCGATCCAGAGGGCCGCACCGCGGATTCTCAAACGCGGGAGCGGGAGTGTCCTCTGCTTGAGAAAAGGGGAGTGTCCCCTTTTCTACTCCTTCATCGCCTCCGCAGCCGCCGCGATCGTGCGATCGACGAGCGCATCGTCGTGCGCGGTCGAGACGAACGCCGCCTCGAACTGCGATGGCGCGAGGTAGACGCCGCGCGAGAGCATCGCGTGGAAGAACCGTGCGTAGCGCTTCGTGTCCGAGGCCGTCGCGGTCGCGTAGTCGACGACCGCCGCGGCGCTGAAAAAGCAGGTGAGCATCGAGCCGACCCGGTTCACGACCGCCGCGACGCCGGCCGCTTTCGCCCCTGCCGTAAGCCCGGCCGCGAGACGCTCCGAAATCGTCTCGAGCCGCTCGTAGGTCCCCGTTTCTGCGAGAATGTCGAGCGTCTCGATCCCCGCCCGCATCGCCAGCGGGTTCCCCGAGAGCGTCCCGGCCTGATAGACCGGTCCGGCGGGGGCGATGCGGTCCATGAGATCGGCCCGTCCGCCGTAGGCCCCGACCGGAAGCCCTCCTCCGATCACCTTCCCGAAGCACGACAGATCGGGCGTGACGCCGTAGAGGGCCTGCGCGCCGCCCGCGGCGACGCGGAACCCGGTCATCACTTCGTCCAGGATCAAGAGCACGCCATGCTTTCTCGTGAGGTCCCGCGCCGCCTGGAGCCAACCCGGCTTCGGCGGGACCACGCCCATGTTCCCGGCGACGGGCTCGACGATGAGGCACGCGATTCCGCTGCCGTGCTCGGCGAGGGCGCGCTCGAGCGCTTCGACGTCGTTGAACGGGATCGTCAGCGTCAGCGAAGCGAGGTCGGGAGGGACGCCGGGGCTTCCGGGGATGCCGAGGGTCAGGACGCCCGATCCCGCCTTGACGAGCAGCGAGTCGACGTGGCCGTGGTAGCACCCCTCGACCTTGATGATGCCGCAGCGGTCCGTGGCCGCTCGCGCGAGCCGGATCGCCGACATCGTCGCCTCGGTCCCCGAGGACACGAAGCGGACCTTCTCGCACGAGGGGACCGCCGCCACCACGCGGCGCGCGAGCTCGGTCTCGAGCTCGGTCGGCGCGCCGAAGGTCGTCCCCTTCCCCGCCTGGTCGCGCAGCGCGGCGACCACGCGCGGGTGGGTGTGCCCGACAATCAGCGGACCCCACGACCCGAGGTAGTCGATGTACTCGCGGCCGTCCGCGTCGGTGACGATCGCGCCGTGACCCTTCTCGAAGAAGACCGGCGTGCCGCCGACGCCGCCGAAGGCGCGAACGGGGCTATTGACGCCGCCGGGCAACAGCAGCTTCGCCTCGTCGAAGAGACGCTCCATCTTGCGGCTCATCGCGCGATCACCGACGCTGCGCAAGAGCCGTGGGCACGTCAGCCGAGCAGGCGCGCGGCCTCCCGCGCGTGGTAGGTCAGGACGATCGACGCGCCGGCGCGCTTGATGCCGGTCAGCGTCTCGAGGATCGCGCGCTCACGATCGATCCAGCCGCGCTGCGCCGCCGCGAGGAGCATCGAGTACTCGCCGCTGACGTTGTAGGCGGCGACGGGCACGCCGAAGGCGTCCTTCACGCGGCGGATGACGTCGAGGTAGGCGAGGGCCGGCTTGACCATGACGAGATCGGCACCTTCCTCGAGATCGGAAGCGACCTCGCGCAGCGCCTCTTCGACGTTGCCCGGGTCCATCTGATACGAGCGCCGGTCGCCGAACTGCGGGGTCGAGCCCGCCGCCTCGCGGAACGGTCCGTAGAACGCCGACGCGTACTTCGCCGCATACGACAGGATCGCGATGTCCTCGAATCCTTCCGCGTCGAGCGCGGTGCGAATGGCGCCGACGCGGCCGTCCATCATGTCGGATGGGGCGACGAGATCGGCGCCGGCGCGCGCATGCGATACGGCGGTCTTCTCGAGCAGCTCGAGGGTCGGGTCGTTCAACACCCTGCCGTCGTGGACGACGCCGCAGTGACCGTGGCTGGTGTACTCGCAGAGGCAGATGTCGGTGACCACGAGGACGTCGGGATAGGCGCGCTTCAACGCGCGCACCCCGGTCTGCACCGCGGCGCCATCGTCCCAGGCCTCGGAGCCGCGTGCGTCCTTGTGCTCGGGGATCCCGAACAACAGCACGGCCCGCACGCCGTCCTCCAATGCCGCTCCCACCTCCTCGACCAGCGTGTCGGGCGACAGGTGGAACTGCTCCGGCATCGAGCCGATCTCGGTTCTGACGCCCTTCCCGTGCCTGACGAAGAGGGGGTAGATGAGATCGGCGGGGGCGAGCCGCGTCTCGCGCACCATGTCGCGCAAGACCGGTGACCGGCGGAGGCGGCGCGGACGGGTGACCGGAAACATCGACGACGCTAGTCTTCGTCGGCGAAGAAGAAATAGTCCGCGCAGTGCTTGTCGCAAAAGACACGGCCGCTGTAGTTGAACGCATCGTCCGCGCAAACGTACTTGAAGCAGATCGGGCACCGATGAAGTCGGGCCTCGGGTTCCGTCTTCCGGCACTTCACGCAGGCGTTGGCTTCGGGCACGATCCCTCCGGCATTGTCGGATTATAGTCCCGGCGGGCAGGCACGGCCCGTTGAGAGTTCCCCCGGCCTCCTGCTAGAGTGCCGCCGCTCCTTCGGACCGGCGTAGCTCAGGGGTAGAGCGAAGGTCTCATAATCCTTAGGTCCGTGGTTCAAATCCACGCGCCGGTACCACCCGACTCAGCGGATCCTGCCGACGAGCGCCCGAAGACGCGGGAACATCTGCGCGATCTCGTCCATCGAGACGGCGCCGACGGATAGGCGGAACCAGCCCGTCTCCTCCATCAGACCGAAGGCTTGGAACGGCACCACCGCAAGCCCCGCATGCTCGAGGATCGTCTTGCGGATCGCCTCGTTTCCGTCGAGGACCTTCCCATCGATCGAGCGCCCGACGACGTCGAGCTGCAGCGAGAGGT
>JAYUCM010000050.1:0-2452 GCA_043740355.1 Acidobacteriota bacterium
GATCTCGAAACTGACCATCAAAGTCCCATCGATGACGGAGTGGCGGGACGTTTCGAGGCCCAAACCTGACCAAGACGATTATCTTGGACAGCTCTGGGAGTGTCCCCATTTCTCAATGGGAGACCTGACCCCTATTCCGTAGCAGGCTGGCACGGGTGACGACCTCCTCGCCCAGCTTGTCGTTGACCGCGTCGGACGCGCGGGCGAGCTTGCGCGAGCGCTCGGTCGACGCGTCCGGGAACAACGACCCGGGCGAGCTCCCCGCCTTGGCGATGCCGCTCATGCCGACGCCGAGGAGGCGTACCCCCTGACCGCGAAGGTCGATGCGCTCGCGGTACAGAGTGCGCACCGCCTCGATGATCGTGTCTGCGAGGTCGGCCGGGTCGCGCAATGTCAGCGCGCGCGTCCACGTCGTGAAGTCACCGGTCCGCACCTTCAGGTGCACCGTCCGCCCGGCGAGCCCGTCGCGTCGGAGTGCGCGCGCGACCCCCTCGGCGCGGGCGAGAAGCTCGCGGTCGATCTCTCGGGGGTCGGTCAGATCGTCGCCGTAGGTGCGCTCCTCGGAGACGGACTTGGACTCGCGGTCGGCGCACACCGGCCGATCATCCTCGCCCGAAGCCAGCGCATGGAGGTGTGCCGCCATGCCGGAGCCGACGATCGCGGCCAGCGCGTTCTCGGACATGCGCGCGAGCTCGCCGACGGTGCGAAGGCCCGAGCGGCGCAGCACCTCGGCGGATTTCGGCCCGACACCCCACAACCGCTCGACCGGGAGCGGCCACAGCCGCTGCGGCACGTCCTCTCGAGGGAAAACGCAGAGGCCGTCCGGCTTCTCGAGGTCGGAGGCGAGCTTGGCCAGAAACTTATTCGGCGCGACGCCGACCGATGCCGTGAGTCGTTCCTCGACGCGGATGCGGCGCTTCAGAGCGGCGGCGATCGCGGCGCCGTGCTCCAGGGTGTTCGCGAGCCCGGTCATGTCGAGGAACGCTTCGTCGATCGAGAGCGGCTCGACGACGGGGGCCTCCTCGTCGAGAATGCGGCGCAGCCGCCGGGAGACCGCGACGTACAGCTCCATCCGCCCGGAGAGCCAGATCGCACCGGGGCACAGCCGCGCCGCGATCGAAGACGGCATCGCCGAGCGCACGCCGAAAGCGCGCGCCTCGTAGGAGCAGGTCGCAACGACGCCGCGCTTCCCCGCGTGTCCGATGATGAGCGGCTTTCCGGCGAGCCCGGGGTTCTCGCGAACCTCGACCGCGGCGTAGAACGCGTCCATGTCGAGGTGGAGGACGACCCTGGCTTGGTGCATCGCCGGCCCTACAACGATCCGAGCAGGCCTGCGACCTTGTGCGGGGCTTCCATCGCGCTCATGTGCGCGACTTCGTCCAGCACGTGCAGGCGTGCGCCGGGAATGCCCGTGGCGAGCGCGCGCGCCCGGTCGGGCGGCGTCAGAGCGTCGACCGCGCCGACGATCACGATCGACGGGACACGGATCGAAAGGAGCAGAGCGCGCCGGTCGGGGCGCGCCGCCAGCGCCATCAGGGTCGGCGGCAGGCCGGAATCGCCGGCCCGCTCGAACATCGACAGCAGGTGGTCGCGGTGGGTCGGAAACTGCGGCCGGTTGTCGTTCAGCAGGCTCGGAATCATCGCATCGGCGAACGCCCGCCACCCCTTGGTGCGGATCATCGCGATGGCCGCCGCGCGCCGCTGCTTCCCGGCGTCGTCGTCGGGGGCGGAGCTCGTGCTGACGAACGCGTAGGCGCGTGCGAAGCCGGGATGCGCCGCCGCGATTCCGAACGCCGTGTACCCGCCCAACGACAGTCCGGCTATCGCCGGCGCTTCGATCCCCTTCTGGCGAAGCAGCCGCACGACGTCGTCGGCCCACAGGTCGACGGACGGCAGCCGCCACCCGAGCGTCGAGCCGCCATGGCCGCGGAGCTCGGGGACGACGAGCCCGAGGTCGGCCGGAAGCCCGGCGACGACGGCGTCCCACATCGAAGCGTCGCACCCCAGGCCGTGGATCAGCACGAGCCAATCGCGCCCACGCCGGATCCGGTAAGCGATCTCCGCGCCGTCGGGGGTCGTGAAGACCGAGCGCTCGAGGCCGGCGGCGCTCACAGCGCCAGGACCAGCTTCCCGCGCACGTGGCCTCCCCGGCTCTCCTCCTGGGCCTCTGCAGCGGAGGCCAACGGGTAGATCGTCTTCACGTGAGGACGGAGCTTCTTGCGCCCGGCGTGCGACGCGAAGACCGCGAGCTGCTCGCCCGACGGCGCGGAGCTCAGCCGCTCGAAACGGACGCCGCGGGCCTTCACCGCCTCGGGATCGAGCGTGTCCACAACGCTGACGATGATGCCGCCTTGCTTGACGACGGCGAGCGCGGCGACGAGCGGCTCGCCGCCGATCGCGTCGAGGACCGCGTCGACGCCGTCCGGGAATCGGGCGCGGACCGCCCCCGCGA
>JAYUCM010000051.1:0-14892 GCA_043740355.1 Acidobacteriota bacterium
GACGGCCACCTGGCGCGGTTCGTCTCGGACATGATCGACACGCTCGATCTGTCGGAGATCGAGGACGCGTACTCCGAAGAGCGCGGTTACCCGCCGTACCACCCGTGCATGATGGTGAAATTGCTGATGTACGGGTACTGCACCGGGACGTACTCGTCGCGGCGGATCGCGGCGAAGCTGAAGGACAGCGTGGCGTTTCGGGTACTGGCGGCGGGAAACGAGCCGGACTTCCGGACGATCAACGACTTTCGCAAACGCCACGGCGCTGCGTTGAAGCGGATGTTCGATCAGGTTCTTCAGGTGTGCAGGGAAGCCGGGCTGGTGAAGCTCGGCCGGGTTGCGATCGACGGGACGAAGATCAAGGCCAACGCCTCGAAGCACAAGGCGATGAGCTACAGCCGAATGAAGGAGAAGGAGACGGCGATCCAGCGCGAGGTGCGCGAGATGTTCGATCGCGCGGAGCGGGTCGACCGTGAGGAAGATCGACTGTACGGGCCGGATCGGCGCGGAGACGAATTGCCGGCAGAGTTGGCCACGCGCGAAGGACGGCTGAAGAAGATCCGTGAGGCCAAGGCGGCGTTGGAAGCCGAGGCCCGCAAGAAGGCCGAAGCCGAAGGGAAAGACCCTCGCAACGCGAAGCCACCGGACAAGGCACAGAGAAACTTCACCGATCCGGAGTCGAAGATCCAGAAGACGAGCGACGGCTTCATCCAGGGCTACAACGCGCAAGTCGCGGTCGATGATCTGTTCCAGGTCATCGTCGCGCAGCACGTGACGCCGACTGCGCCGGACGTCAACGAGCTCGAGACCGTGATCACCTCGATCGAGACGACGCTGAAAGCCAAGCCGGAAGCTGTGCTCGCGGATGCCGGGTACTGGTCGGAAGAAAATGTCCGGACACTCGAAGACAGAAAGATCGAGGCTTTCATCGCTACCGGGAAACAGAAGCACGGAGACGTGACGCCCGCTCCTCGCGGACGACCGCCGAAAACGATGACGGTGCGCGAGAGGATGGCGCGAAAGCTGCGCACGCGTCGGGGGCGAGAGTCTTACTCGTGGCGAAAGATCCTCGCCGAGCCGGTGATCGGCCAGATCAAACAGGCGCGAGGATTCCGACAGTTCCTTCGCAGAGGCGTGGTCAGGGTCAGCGAAGAGTGGGCGTTGGTCTGCACCGCGCACAATCTGCTCAAGCTGCACACGGCAATGAGCATGGTGTGAGGGAAGAAAAGGCCCAAAACCGCCCGGCGGACCAGACCGAAGTCGCGGCCACGGGCCGTTCACGTTCGCCTGAGCGACACTCGATACCTGAAAATCGATGACGAAGTCCTCCGACGTGACACGTTCACAAAGCGGGGTCGTTACTCGGACAGGCTCCTAGGGCACGCCGCCCATGAGGATCGTCGCCAGCTTCTTTGCGTCGATGTTGCCGCCGGAGACGACACAGACGACCTTCGCCGCCCCGGCCTTGCCGGCGAGCGCCGCCGCCACGGGCGTCGCGCCCGCGCCTTCGGCGACGACCCGGTTCCGCTCGACCAGGAGCTTCACCGCCGCCGCGGTTTCGGCCAGCGAGACGACGCACGAGCCGTGGAGAAGGCGCGACGCGAGCGGCCACATCTCTTCGAGCACCCCCTTCGCGCCGATGCCGTCCACGAAGCTTGGCGTGTAGTCGATCTGCCGGCTCCCGCCGGCGGCGAGGGACGCAGCGAGCGGCGCCGCGGTCTCCACCTCGCACGCGAGGATCTTGACGCCGGGCCGCAACGCGCGGATCGCCGACGCGATGCCGCAAGAGAGGCCGCCTCCGCCGTAGGGGACCAGCACCGCCTCGACGTCGGGCAGATCGTCCAGGATCTCGAGGCCGATGGTGCCGTTCCCCGCGATGACGGCCGAGTCGCTCACGGGGTGAATGAACGTCCCATCGATGCCTGCGTGGTGATGGGTGACGATCACGTTCCACCAGGCGTCGAAGGGTATCCGGACGATCGCGGCGCCCAATCGCTCGATCGCGGCGAGCTTCGTCTGCGGCGCGTGATCGGGGACGACCACCGTGCACGGCACGCCGAGACGGCGCGCGTTCCAGGCGACGCCCTGGGCCATGTTCCCCGCGCTTGCCGTGTAGACGCCGCGCGCCAGTGCGCTGTGCGTAAGGAGTCCCATCGCGTTCCCGGCGCCGCGTATCTTGAACGAGCCGATCGGCTGGAGATTCTCGAGCTTGAGCCAGATCGAAGCCGGGGCGTCGTCGACGTTCAGGCGGACGAGCGGCGTCCGCAACGCAGACCCGGCGATGCGGGCCGCCGCCGCGCGGATCGCGTCGAGGGTCGGCGGCTCAATCGTACGCAATGCGACGGCCTCCGAAATCGACGGCGATTCCCTTTCCTTCCGCGCGGGCGCGCGCGTGGATGTGGTGTGCGGCGGCCAGGTCCTCCACCGCGATGCCGAGCGACTTGAAGAGCGTGACTTCGTCGCCGCCGCGCCGCGCCGCCACGCGTCCCGCGAGAATGTCGCCGAGCTCGCCGACGATGTGATCGTCGCCGATCGCGCCCTCCGCCTTGGGGATGAGGAAATCGCCGGCCTCGGCGAGCGCCGATTCGCGGCGGTCCACGTAGAGGCGCGACCGGACGACCGCGGCGGTGTCGAGCTCGCGCGCCGCCGCGAAGCAGGCCCCGACGGCGTTGATGTGAGCGCCGGCCCCGATCCAATCGGAGAACAGCACCGGCTCGCGCGAGGCCGTCGCCGTGCAGATCAGGTCGGCCCCGAGGACGGCTTCCTTCGCGCCGGCCACCGCCTCGATCGGAAGCCCGAGCGTCGCTTCGTGGTGCGACGCGAACGCCCGAGCCCGCGGAAGCGACGAGCTGCACACCCGCACGCGACGCAATCTCCGCACGGTCCGCATCGCGTCGAGGTGCGCGCTGGCCTGACTGCCTGCGCCGAGAATGGCGAGGTCGCCCGCGCCCTCGCGCGCCAAGAGCCGCGTGGCGAGACCGCTCACCGCCGCCGTGCGGATCGCCGTGATCGAGCTCGCGTCGATCATCGCGAGAAGCGCGCCGGTTTCCGTATCGAACAGGAGCACCGCCCCCTGGTGCGAGTCGCGCGCGGAGCCGTGGTTTCCCGGGAGGTACGAGATGACCTTGAGGCCCAAGGATCGCGGCGCGCCCAGATACGCCGGCATCAGGCCGAGCAGACCCGACTTGTCCGGCATCCACACCATCGAGCGCAACGGCAAGACCGCGTGCCCTTCGGCCAGCGCGAGAAGCGCATCCTCCATCACGTCGATGCATTCCCCCATCGGCAGGAGCTCGGGGACGAGGGATTGAGGGATGATCAGCGTGTCCATCGGCGGGAATCCTCCTGTCGTGGTCACGACGCGAGCACCGCGCCGAGCCGCTCCGGATCGACGTTCCCTCCCGAGACGAGCGCGACGACGGAGGAGCCGCGCCGAACTTCGATGCGGCCCGAGAGCAGACCCGCGGTGGCCGCCGCGCCGGATCCTTCCGCGACGAGCTTTGCGCGGCTCACGAGGGTGCGCATCGCTTCGGCGATCTCGGCTTCGGTCACCGTCAGAAGCTCCACCCCGAGCGCCTGTACGATCGCGAGCGGGAGCGCGCCGACGAAGGGCGGCGTCATGCCGTCGGCGAGCGTTCCCGCCGGGCGCCGGGCCGGCACCGGCTTTCCCGCCGCGACCGCCGGGGCCAAGCCCGGTCCCGCCGCGAGCTCGACCGCGACGATCCTGGCCTTCGGCCGCAGGGCCTTGACGGCGATCGCCACGCCGCCCAGCAGACCTCCGCCGCCCACGGGCACGATGACGAGGTCGACGTCGGGAAGGTCCTCGACGATCTCGAGGCCCGCCGTGCCCGCGCCCGCGAGCACGACCGCATCGTCGAAAGGGTGCACGAAGATCAGCCCGCGCGCGTCGCGCACTTCCGCGAGCTTGACGAAGAGGGTGTCGCGATCGTCGTGGAACACGATCTCGGCGGAATATCCGCGGACCGCGTCGATCTTCGAGCGCGGCGCATCGGAGGGCATCACGACCACGCACGGCACATCGACGAGACGCGCCGCCCATGCCACCGCCTGCGCGTGGTTCCCCGCCGATACCGTGACGATCCCCATCCCGCGCTCGGCCGCCGAAAGGGAGAGGACCTTGTTGAGCGCTCCGCGCGCCTTGAACGATCCGGTCTTCTGAAAGCTCTCGCATTTCAGGAACAGCCGGACGTTCACCCGCTCACCGAGAGACGCCGCCGAGAGAAGAGGGGTGCGGTGGACTCTCCCCGCGAGGCGTTCCTGCGCCGCGCGCACGTCCTCGAGGTGAATCATCGAGGGAGTCTATCAGGGTGATTCGACGCGGGAAATGGGGCCACGGACGATGCCGCAGCCCGGCATATACTGCAGCGCGGATGACGACCGACTCTCCCGCCGATCCGGCCTCGCGCGAGGTCCTCCTCGAAAGCGAGACGTTCAAGTCGTTGCGGCCGAGGCTCCTGGACCAGGTCTTCGCCGCGGCGCGCGAGCGCCGCTACGACCCGAACGAATCCATCATCCGCCAGGGACAGCAGGGCGACTCCCTCTTCGTCATCATCGACGGCGACGCCCGCGTCGTTCTGCGCGACCGCGACGGGACGGTGCGTACGATCGCCACGTTGACGCGGGGCTCGGTGGCGGGCGAGATGTCTCTGATCACGCAAGAGCCGGCCACCGCGGACGTCGTTGCGACGACGGAGGTTCGCGTTCTGGTCCTCTCGGCCGCGGATTTCGACGCGCTCGCCGCGAAGAACCCCGAATTGACGATAGTGTTGACCAACGTCGTCGCCGATCGGCTCGGCCGCGCGCTCCACGACGGTCTCGGCGGCAAGGTGCTGCACGGCTACCAAGTCTCGGGCTGCGTCGGGCGAGGCGGGATGGCCGTCGTCTACGAAGCGATCGATCTCGCGACCCGCGAGCGGGTCGCCCTCAAGATGATGAGCCACCGCTTGGTCTACCAGCCGGGCGCCTTCTCGCGATTCGAGCGTGAGGCGAGGATCGTCGAGTCCTTGGAGCACGACAACATTGCGCGCCTCAAAGGTCACTTTCCCGCGTTCCGCACCGAGTTCATCGTCATGGAGTTTTGCGAGGGAGCGACGCTGTCGGACCTTCTGTTCCGCCACGGCGCGTTTCCCGAGGACCAAGCCAAGCGGATCTTGGGCCAGCTCGCCACGGCGCTCCAGTTCGTGCACGACCGCGGCGTCGTGCATCGCGATCTCAAGCCGGGGAACGTCATGCTGACCCCGACGGGCCGCGTGAAGCTGATGGATTTCGGCCTCGCGAAGGAGGATGAAGAGGTCACCGAGGACACCGCGACCCAGGTGGGCACGGTGCTCGGCACGCCGCTGTACATGCCGACGGGCCAGATGATGGGCGACGAGTCCGGCCCGACGATCGACGTGTACTCCTTCGCGTGCATCGCTTACGAGCTGGTCGCCGGGAAGCCGCTCCACGTGGGGCGCACGACCCGCGGGCTGCTCCAGGACAAGTTGACGAGGCCGACGCCGCCGGCGCACGAGATCGGCCCCGGCGTGTCACCCGAGCTGCACGAGCTGATCGTCCGGGGGCTTCGGAACGCGCCCGAGGAGCGCCTCCGATCGCTCGAGGCGATTACAGCCTGGAGCGGCGAGCTCGACCCGGCGTTCTTGCGGCGGCTGTTCGCCAAATGACGAGAGCGGCCGTGACGGTGGCCCTGGTTCTGGCGCTAGCGTCGAGTGCTGCCGCCGGCGACGAGAAGGCCCTCGAGGGATCCTATCGTCTGATGAAGCGCGTGCTGCCCGACGGTAAGGAACTGAAGTACCCCGACATCGTCGGCTTCATGACCTGCACGAAGACCGAACGCAACTTCAACGTCATGTGGAAGGACGGGAAGGGCGCGCCCGTCTCGCTTTCGTTGATCGCCACGTACACGCTTTCCGGCGGAAAGTACTGCGAGAAGCCCGTGTACTGGATGCAGAACAACATGGGGATGCCGGGCCTGTCGTACACGTGGCCCCCCGAGAAGAGCCGATGCGCCGAGGTCGTCACCGACGCCGACGGCACCTCGTTCGACATGCCCGGCGAGCCCGAGCGCATGCGCTTCACTCGCGAAGGTTTTGTCGCCACCGCGAAGGACATGTGGACCGACACCTGGAAGCGCGTCGAGTAAAAGGGGACACTCCCCTTTTTCGAGAGGACACTCCTCTATCGTCGGCCCAAGGTGACGAACTCGACCGTGGTGAGCATGCGCCGGTAGCGCTGCAGGTAGAAGCGACCGTCGGGGCTCAGCGTCAGCCATCCGTAGACGATCCCCGCAGGGTCGGCCGAGACGAGCTCGCGGACCAGCGCGCGATGTCCTCCGGCCAGCTCGGTGCGATAGATTCGGGTCGGAAGCGTTCTGTCGCCGGTGAGTATCGCGCGGCCATCCGCCGACCAGGCGAGTGGGACTTCGTCCTTGGGTACACCTTCAATCGGCACGGGGTCTCCGCCAGCGGCAGGGACCACGTAGAAGCCGCGCTTGGGGTCGCTGATGACGACCTTCGAGCCGTCGGGCGAGATAATTCCAGCGGTCGCCCCCTCCGGCGAGACCGCATGCGGATGGCCGCCGTCGAGGTCCATCACGTACACCGCGCGCCCCGCTCCGGGCTTGGTCAGGACGAAGGCGACGCGACGGCCGTCGGAGGTGCAGCTCATCCTCTGACGTGCGGTGATCTCGAGGATCAGTCCACCGAGGTCGATCGTTCTGGGCTGCCCGGCTCCGACCGGCCGAACCGTCAGGCTCGACCGGTTGCCCGTGAGATTCGTCGTAAAGACGAACTTGCCGTCGGGTGTGATGCCGGCGGCCAAACCCATGGCCAGCTGGACGGGCGGGGCATCGCGGCGCCGGAAGAAGACCGCATACTCGCCGTCCACGACGACGCTTGCGTTGCTGCCCACAAAGATCGTTCCATCCTGCGAGATCGAGGCCGCCTGATCGTTGTCCCAGAATGAGTAGACCCGCTCGCTCGTGTCCCCGGCCAACTCCCCGGCCACCGTGGCGCGCGTTTCATCGGACAGGAGAAGCACGTGTCCGTCTTTGCTTACGTCCTGGACTCTCAAAAGCGTCGGGGTTCTCAGCACAACGCGCGGGGCCTCGCCTGGAGTCACCCTCAGCAAGACGCCACCCCGAATCTCGTCGCCGTTGGTGAACCAAACGTCGTGACCGTCCGGCGACCAGCACACCCCCTGCGCGTATTGCCGCTCGGGGGCCGCGACGGCGATCTTCCCGTCGGCACCTGCGATCTTGACCTCACCGAGGTCGTCCCCCCAGACCCGATGATCGACGAACGCGATTCGCTGTCCGTCGAGTGCGATGCGGGGTTGGCTGATCCAGCCGTGGGAGCGGGCGATCTCCTTGCCGATCGGGTACTGCAGCACTTGATCGTCTCCATCGGCGACGACCACCGCGAACTGCTTGCCGTCGGGTGAAATGTCGGCGTCGTAGACCTCCTCCAAGATCTCCCGGGGCGCTCCGCCGGCCAGCGACACCTGGGCAAGAGTTCCGACCCGCAGCCAGCTTCCCTGGTAGTGGCGCCCGAGAAGTAGGGCCATCTGGCCGTCCTTGGACATCCCCGCGATGTCGGCGCTGGGGACGTCGATGGGGCGCGACTCGAAGCCGTCGATGCGCGTCGAGAACAGTGCCAACGGCCGGCCTTCGTACGCTGCGCCGTAAACAACCGTCTGCCCGTCGGGGGCAAGCCGCGCCGAGTGCACGACGCCCCGCCCGAACGTCAGCGGACGGAAAGCAGGAGGCTCGGTGTGCGCCGACCGGCGCCCGAACCACGTCCCACCGAGCAGAGCGGCGACGACCGCGATCGCGGCGACGAACGGCAGCCACCTGTTGCGCGAAGCGGGGGCGGGGGGCCGTCCCCGTTCGGTGCTCGCTCCCAGCTCGATCCTCGCGTCGCCGATGTCGCGCAGTCGCTCCTTCGGGTCCTTGCGAAGGCAGCGCTCGATGAGCTCGCGCACGCGCGGCGGCACGTTCGGCGGTAGCGCGCTCCAGTCGGGCTCGCGCGTCAACACCGCCGCCATCGTGTCCGAGACGGTCTCGCCGGCGAAGGCGAGCTTGCCGGCCAACATCTCGTAGAGCACGCAACCGAACGCCCAGATATCGGCGCGCTTGTCGACGCTCCTGCCGCGCGCCTGTTCGGGGCTCATGTAAGCCGCGGTGCCCAAGATCACGCCGGCCACCGTGCCGAGCGAAGTGATCGTCGGCGACATTGAGGCATCGCGCCCCGGTCCCGAGGTCGTCGCCGCGTCGAGTGCCTTCGCGAGGCCGAAGTCGAGGACCTTCACCTTGCCGTCGTGGGTGAGCTTGATGTTCGCCGGCTTCAGGTCGCGATGGACGATCCCGTGCTCGTGCGCCACCTCGAGCGCCTCCGCGATCTGCCGGGCGGTGTCCACTATTTCGGAAAAGGGGAGTGTCCCCATTTTCAGTCGCTCGGCGAGATCCTCGCCAGGGACCAACTCCATGGCGAGGAAGCGGTAGCCCTCGTGCTCGTGGAACCCGTAGATCGCGGCGATGCTCGTGTGATTGAGCGAGGCGAGCACCTTCGCTTCACGGTCGAAACGCGCGAGCCGCTCGGGTTCTTCCGCGAACGATGCGGGGAGGAACTTGAGCGCGACCTCGCGATCGAGCTTCGTGTCGCGGGCGCGCCAGACTTCGCCCATGCCGCCCGCGCCCAACGGGGCGACGATTTCGTAGGGGCCGAGACGAGTGCCGGGGGAGATGCTCATTTCGACGCCGTCCGTCTCAGCAGCTCGAAGAAGTTGACGATGACGTTGACGTGCTCCGCCGTTCGCATTTCGCTCATCGTACGAATCATGATGAAGTGGCCGTCGGGGGTAACGTCGTAGTTGGTGAAGGTGTCGGAATTGGTCGGGAAGCGGGTCTCGAACAGCGCCTTCGGCCTTGCGTGGGAAAACGCGGCGCCGGTTTCGACCGGAACCTCCATCATCATGCGGGCCGCGCTCACGTAATAGAGTGCTTTTCCATCGGAGGACCACCGGGGCGTGCTGCCTCCGTCCGACACCTGCCACCTCCCACCGGCCGACGCGAACGACTGGACGTAGATCTCGAGCCGGCCCGACTCGTCGGACGCGTATGCGAGCCAGCGCCCGTCGGGGGACAGCGCACCCGCCATCTCGATCGCCGGCGTGGCGGCGACAGGCCGGGTCTGACCGTCGGCGACGGAGAGCACCATCAGATCCGCGCTGTGCCCAGCGCCTCCGTCGGCGTAGAAAACGAGGTGCCTTCCATCGCGACTCCATGACAACGGGCTGCGGGCGGCGGCCACGGGAAACGACGCGAGGACGCTTTCCGCGCCGGTTCCATCGGCCGCTTTCGACGCCAACGCGTCGCCGCCCCCAGGAGTGTTCATGCCGAAGGTCACCCGTGCGCCGTCTGGCGTCCAGACGGGAGACGCGCTTATTCCCGCGCTCGTTCCGATCGTCAGGCGGGCCATGTCCCCGTGTTCCAGATTCCCGATCCACACGTCGCTCGTGCGCCCGCGACCCGGACCGAGCCCGACGACGATGCGCCTCCCGTCAGGCGCCACGCGCGGCGCGCGGTACTCGCGCGGCGGAAACGGGAGTGGCTCGACGTGGCCGTCGCGATCGACCCGCACCAGCTCCAGCGCCTTCGCCTTCGGATCGCGCTCGGCGTAAATCATGGTGCCGTTGTCGGCGATATCGAAGAATACGACGCCGCTCGACTCGACGCCCTCGACGCCTTGCACGACGGGTGTGGCGTTGATGAGCGCCCGGCCCTTGGCGTCCGTCAGCCGCATCGCGAACAGCTGGTTGTCCCGGGCGAGAACGAGATGCCCGGACGCGGCGTAGCGGACCATGCTCGCGCCGATCACGAGCGGGCGGCGCTTTCCGGTGGCCACGGACACGGCGTCGATCTGCGAGTCTTCGTAGTCGCCCGGCTTACCGGCCGTTCCAACGGTGAATGCGATCTCGCCGCCTGGCAGGAGCGCGGGCCAACGATGCGTTCGCTCCTGCCGTGCCGGGTCGAGCTCGGTCAGCGGAATCGGCTTGCCTCCGCCACTCGGGATGCGCATCAAGCCGGAGGACGTGAACGGAGCGAACACGATGGTGTCGTCGTCGCACCAGACGCCACCGCGGGCCATTCCCGAATCGGTCAACTCGATCGGCTCCCCGCCGTCCGCGGGGATTTTCTCGAGCTTGGACGGTGTGAAAAACGCAATCCACCGGCCGTCGGGGGAGAAGAAGGGCGCGAACGCTCCCTCCGTCCCCGGAACCGGAGACGCCACGAGCTTGTTGGTCGGACGTAGGTAGAGCTGCCGCGAATCCCCGGAGCCCGCGACGAATACGATCCGCGAGCCGTCTCTCGTGATCGCAAGGATCGGGTGCTCGCCCGGGTTGTTCTCGATGTCCAGCCTGATGTCGGGAGGGAGCTTCGCCGAGAAGATCATGGGGGAGGCCGTCGTTGCTCGCGACCCCCGCCTCGTGACCAGCGCCGTGGTCAGGCCGGCGGCGAGGACCAACACGATCGCCCACGGGAGCCCGCGCTTCCACGCGGGAACGGTCGCCGGCGGCGCGGCCGATACGAAGGCCTCCGCCCGCGCGTCCTCAGGGTTGTCTTCAAGAAGTAGGCTCGCGTCGCCGGCGTCGCGCAGGCGCTTCTTGAGATCCTTCTCGAGGCAGCGCCGCAGCAAGCGCCTCACCGGGGTCGGCGTGTCCGAAGGGAGCGCGCTCCAATCCGGATCGCGCGTCACGACGGCTGCGAGAACGTCGGTGATCGTCGGCCCGTCGAACGCCTTCTTCCCCGCCAGCATCTCGTAGAGGAGGCAGCCGAACGCCCACAGGTCGGTGCGGCGGTCGACCATCTGCGCCCGCGCCTGCTCGGGGCTCATGTAGGCCGCGGTACCGACGATCATCCCGACGGTGCTGCCGGCCGAGGTGACCGTCATCGATTGCCGCAGGTCGCCGCCCGGGCTCTCGAGCGCCTTGGCGAGGCCGAAGTCGAGAACCTTGACCGTCCCGTCGGGTGCACGCTGTACGTTGGCCGGCTTCAAGTCGCGGTGAACAATGCCGATGCCGTGCGCCGCTTCGAGTGCCGCCGCGACCTGACGCGCAACGTCCAAGGCTTCGGGTAGAGGGACACTCCCCTTTTTCAGTCGCTCGGCCAGATCCCGCCCGGGGACCAACTCCATCGCGAGGAAGCGGAGGCCGTCTTGCTCGTGGAATCCGTAGATCGCCGCGATATTCGGGTGGTTGAGCGAGGCGAGCACCTTGGCTTCGCGCTCGAACCGCGCCAGCCGCTCCGGGTCGGAGGCGAACGCCGCGGGGAGGACCTTGATGGCGACCTCGCGCTCGAGCGTCGTGTCGCGGGCGCGCCAGACTTCGCCCATGCCGCCCGCGCCTAGCGGGGCCACGATCTCGTAAGCCCCGAGGCGTGTGCCTGGGGCGAGGCTCATTTCACGGCCTTCATCTTCTCGACGAGCTCTCGGTTGAAATTCAGCACGACGGCAAGGCGGCGAATCTCGTCCGATTCTTCCTCGCCGCGCATGATGACGAACTGCCGGCCGTCGGGCAGGATGTCGTTCACGAAGACGTTGAGTTTCTTCCCGTCGAAGAGTGGCGCGGGTGATCCGACCGAAAGCGCATGCGTCGTCGCCACGGGGAGCGACATGACCCTTCCGCTCGGATCAACGTAGCGGATGGTGCGGCCGTCCGCGCTCCAGAACGGGTTGGCGCCGCTCGATTTCGTTACGCGGAGGGGGTCGCCGACGGGGTCGCCGGAACGGAACGCGGCGATGTACACCTCGGGGCGCCCCGATTCGTCCGAGGCATACGCGATCCAGCGGCCGTCGGGGGATACGCGTCCGCTGGTTTCGTCGCCAGGGCCAGCGACGATCGGCTTCAGCTCCGAGAGCGTGTCCCCCGTCGCCGGGATCGGAACGAAGTAGAGGTCGCTCTTCTGGTCGGCCCCGACGCGGCCGGCGATCACTCCGGCGCCGTCGGGAACGAAGCTCCAGAGGAACGATTGGATGTCGTCGGTCGGCAGGCTCGCGATGCGTCGCGCGGGGGACGTGTCGTCGAGGCTTTTCATGTAGATCCCATCCTCGGCGTGGTGCCCGCGCCGTCCGAAGACGACCGTCCGGCCGTCTCTCGAAAGAAGCGGCGTGAAGAGGTCCGCGTCGGGAACAGCCACGATCCGGCGCAGGCCCGGTCGGTCGAATTCGCCGGTCCACAGCTCGTCGATGCCTTGGCCGTTCGTGATCGTGGCGGCGAAGCGCCGCCCGTCGGCGGAATTGGCGCGCGCGCTCTGGTAGGCGTGGCGTTCGTCGGAGATCGGCGTCACGTTGCCGCTCACGTCGACGAGGCCGAGGCGGCGTCCCTCCGCAGTCCGGCCTCCGGGGGTGTAGACGAGCACGCCGTCTCTCGACAAGTCGAACAACGCCGGTTGGAAGCCGTATGGGGTTTGCAAACCGTTGGCGAGGGGGATCGGCGAGCCGGTCAGTTTCAACGCCGTGGGATCGAACCCCACCGCGAGCAGCGTGTCGCCGCGTGAGAACACGATGTGCCCGGTAGGCGAATAGACCGGATTTCCGCCGTCGTCGAACAGGAATGTCACCTTTGCGGTCTTGAGCTCGAGCACGCCGACCCGGAAATACCACCCCTTCGCGCCGTAGGCGATCGCGGACAGCAGGATGGCGTTGTCCCCAGGAAGGGCGAAGCCCGACAAGGTGATCTTCCCCCGCTCGCCCGCCAGATCGACCTTGACCCCCGCCGACGGCTCGCTTCCGTTGCCCGAGACACGCACCAAACCGGTCCCGTCTTGCAGCGCGACGAAGCCGCCGCCGTTCAAGGCGCCGGCCGTGGTCCAGCGAGGATTCCAGGGACAGAACGTGAACGGCGGCGTGCGCCCGTCGACGGGAACACGCACGACGTTGCGCTGCGTCGAGCCCATGGTCGCCGGCGTCGCGGCGACGATGAATCGCCCGTCCGCCGAGAAGGTGAAACTCTGAGCACCTTCGGTTCCTGGGACGACCGTCGTCGTTCCCGAGTCGAGCGGGCGCAGATAGACCCGCGTGGGTGGATCGGGCTCGCCCGGTGCCACGCGGGGCAAGCCCAATGCAGCGACCGCCGATCCGTCCGGACTGACGGAGCTCCCGGTGAACCTTACGTCCGACGGCAAATCAAGGTCGAGCCGCACGACGCCCGTGCCTGCGCTCGATGGTGCGCGCCGGGCGACGAGGGTCCCGATGAGTAGACCCGCGAGCGCGCCGCCGAGGAGCAATCCACCGAGAAGCCAGCGTGAGGTCGGCGTTCGCGCCGCCGCGGCCTCGGGTTGCTCCGCCGGAATGCGCACGCGCCCAGACGCCGTGCGCGCCGCGAGAACTTCTTCGAGCTCGATCCGCGCGTCGCCGATGTCCCTCATGCGCCGCTTCGGGTCCTTCTCGAGGCAGCGTTGCAGCAGCTCGCGCACCTTCGCCGGCGTCGTCGCCGGGAGCGCGGCCCAATCGGGGTCCCTCGCGAGCACGGAGGCGAGCGTATCGGACACGGTCTCGCCGTCGAACGGGCGGGTTCCCGTCAGCATCTCGTAGAGCACGCAGCCGACCGCCCAGATATCGGCGCGCTTGTCCACGCTCTTGCCGCGCGCTTGCTCGGGGCTCATGTAGGCGGCCGTGCCGAGCACGACGCCGACCATGGTGCCGAGCGACGTGATCGTCGGCGACATCGCAGCGTCCCGCCCAGGGTTCGATGTTGCCGCGGTATCCAGCGCTTTCGCGAGGCCGAAGTCGAGGACCTTCACCCTGCCGTCGGGAGTGATCCTGATGTTTGCCGGCTTGAGATCGCGATGGACGATCCCCTGCTCGTGCGCCACCTCCAACGCCTCCGCGATCTGCCGCGCGAAGTCGATCGCTTCGGAAAAGGGGACACTCCCCTTTTTCAGTCGCTCGGCAAGATCCTCCCCGGGGACCAGCTCTATTGCGAGGAATCGAAGACCCTCGTGCTCGTGCAACCCGTAGATGCCGGCGATGTTCGTGTGATTGAGCGACGCGAGCACCTTCGCCTCGCGCTCGAACCGGGAGAGCCGCTCGGCGTCGGCGGAAAACGCCTGCGGAAGGACCTTGATCGCGACCTCGCGCCCCAACACGGTGTCGGTCGCGCGCCACACCTCGCCCATCCCGCCTTGGCCGATCCTGTCGACGATCCGATACTGCGCAAGCGTTCGTCCGGGTTCCAGAATCACGCGAGTCTCCTCGAAAGGCACGATTGTAGGGCGGGACACCGCCGTTCCCGCTTAGACTTTCGCGCGAAGGAGATCAGAATGACCGGACGGCTGCAACGGGTCGCCCTCCTGGCCTCGCTGACGGGTCTTGCGTTCGCTTCCGCGCGGAACGTTTCCGCCGGCGATGAAAAGGCCCTGATCGGCTCGTACGCGCACGTCCAACGCGTGACGACGGACGGGAAGTCGCTCACCAGCCCCGACGTCGTCGGGTTCATGACGTTCACGAAGACCCGCCGCACCGTGATCATGAAATGGAACGCACCCGACGGAACGCCGGTGTCGATTGCGTTCATCGCCGAGTACACGTTCTCGGGCGGGAAGTACTGCGAGAGCGTGGTGTACGGCGTGCAGAGCAACCTCGGAGCGCCCGGCGTCTCCTACGACACGCCGTCCGACACGAAAGCGTGCTCGATGGCGATCTCGGACGCTTCGGGTCTGGCGTTCGACGTCCCCGGGGAGAAGCTGCGGCTGCGCGTCAGCCGCGACGGCATCTTCGCGACGACTCCTCGCTGGAGCGACCACTGGGAGAAAGTGAAATAGGGAATGGGGTCAGGTCTCCCATTGAGTCATCTGAATGACTCAATGGGAGACCT
>JAYUCM010000052.1:0-2443 GCA_043740355.1 Acidobacteriota bacterium
GTCCAGGTCGTACAGGTGGCCATCCGCGTTCTTCAAGTCGGCGCAGGCGAAGTAGGTGTCCTTGGCCGTCGCGGTCAGCTTGTCCTTGTGAACGTGGTCGAGCGTCAGCATCAGCGTCGTTTTGCCTTCGGTGTCGTCGATCTTCCATACACCGCCGCCCTTCGCCGTCTCTCCGGCGATGTAGGCCTCGATCGCAGCCCCCAAGTCCTCCTTCGACACGCCGGCGGCGTGGCCCGTGGGATGTTCGGCGCCCTTGGGATGCTCGGCGCCTTTTGGGTGCTCGTCGGCGACGAGTTTCGCCGACAGAACCAGGCACGACACGAACGCGAGGCCAATCCATTGCAGACCCTTCGCTCTCATTCCGAGCCTCCTCCCCGGCCTATCCTCGGCTGGGTTCGCTTCTCGAGAAATCGTTCCTAGCCTTGTCCCGGGACCCGGTCCCGGAAAGTGAACTTCTTGGTGACATCCTTGAACGGCGCGCCGTCCACCTCGGCGTACGGATAGACGAAGTAGTTGAGTGGAGGGCCCGCCTGCCTAGGATTCAGGACGATGTCGCGCCCGCGGCTCAGCTGGACGCGGTTCTCGTCGTTCGCGCCGAAAAAGTATCCCTTCTTCTCAGGATGCTTGGCGGCCTCCGAGGCGTCGACCGGCACCCAGCCATACCCTTTCAAGAAAAACTCCGCCCAGCAGTGGTAGCCGGGGATCTCCCCGCCGCCACGCGTCTCGGGAAGCGGGAAGCCGATCGAGAAACGAGCGGGGATGTTGACCGCACGACAGAGGCCGATGAATAGCGCATGAAAGTCGGTGCAGTTCCCGCGCTTGGCATCGCAGGCCCATAGAATGTCGCCATTGCCCCAGCCGGTGCCCGACTTGTCATACTTCATTGTGCCGACAACGTAGTCGTAGATCGCGCGCGCCTTGTCGAGGTCGACGGTCCCTCCGGCAGTTACTTCCAACGCAAGGCTCCGGATCCGGTCATTGACGGGCACGAACTGGTCGGCGCGAAGGTCGTGAGCGGAGGTCGTATCTGCCGACGGTGCCGCCGCTAGGCTCTTGTCGAAGTCCCGGCGCACGTATTCTGCGCGCTTCACGTCGAAAGCGATCTCCACGTCGAGGGACCGCTTCTTGGGATTGTCGACCTCGACGTAGAGAGAGCTGTTGCCGTACTCCGGGTCCTTGGTCACGCGCGTTGGGTACGGGCAGATCACCCGGATATCCGAGATCTGCTGGTGGTCGTCGCTTCCCGGATAGGGAATCCAAAGAGCGACCTTTTTCGCACCCTCGGGGATGTTGTGGAGCGCAGCCGTGTATGTGAAATCGAAGCGTCGCTCCGCCGGTCGATCGGCCGCGAGTAGGGTCCACCCGACGCAGAGTGCCGTGCCGAGAAGAAGCAAGCGTCGACTCATCGCAATTCCAGCATCCGGCGTCCTCGCTGGCATTCGAGAATGTCCCAAAGTATGCCAGCTCCACCCGTCGAGCAAGGCACCGGTCATGGCTATAATCCCGTTCGAGGAGCCGACATGACGTGTCTCAAGGCGTGTCTGACGGCGGGGCTCGCGATCGCCACGCTCGCCGCCGCAACCGGTCCGGCGGTCGCCAAGGATGCGGCGGCGACCCGTCAGATCATCGCGAAGGTCGTCACGGTCGATCTGGCGGCCAAGTCGATTCGCATCGAAGACGGAAAGGAACCATCGCAGGTGCTCTTCGCCGTCGGCAAGGCTGCCGAGCACCTTGACCAACTTGCGGCCGGGCAAATGTTCAAGCTGACCGTCCGGGATGGCGCCGACGGCAAGCGCCGCGAGGTCGTCGCGATCAAGCGGGCGAAGAACGCCACGAACCCCTGAAGCGGCGGCCCCCCCTAGCGGTGCCCCGCGGCGCGGCCTGCGGGGAGGTCCGACGGCGCGAAATACCCCTTCCGATTCGTCAGCGACACGTCGGGGCGATCGACGACCACTTTGATCTCGCGCCAGGTACCGTCGTGCCTCTTGTCATCCGAGGGATACGCGAGGAGGTACTGGTGGCGCAGGTCTTCGGCGATCCGTTCGAAGCTGCGCCGGAGCTGACCGGCGCCGGGCGCGAAGACGGCCACGCCTCCGGTGGTCTCCGCGAGCGACGAAATGATCGTCGCCAGCGCTTGGCGTCCGTAGAAATCCATCTCGAGGGCACGGGCGGTGGGGTCGTCGCCGAGCTCCTTGGCGTCGTGGGCAAGGTACCTTCCGAGGCCGATCGCGAACACCATCACGTCGTTGCGGAGAGCGCGGGCACGCGCCTCCTCGAGGGTGTGCAGGCTGCCCGGCTCGAGTCCGTTCGCGGCTTCATCGCGCCCGTCGGAGAGCAGCAGCAGGACGCGACGCCCGTCGAATGCGGCAAGTCGCTCTGAAGCGCTGTAGATCGCATCGTACAGCGACGTCCCGCCCTTGGCCGAGACGGACCGGATCGCGCC
>JAYUCM010000053.1:0-5957 GCA_043740355.1 Acidobacteriota bacterium
TGGTCGGGGCGGAGGGATTTGAACCCCCGACCACCTGCTCCCAAAGCAGGCGCGCTACCAGGCTGCGCCACGCCCCGTCCTACGACCAGAAACGCGACGCGTCACTGTAACAACAAGCGTACCGGCTTGCTACCATCAACTCTTTCCCGGAGTCATCGATGCGCATCGGACTATTCGGCTTCCCGCGAACAGGCAAGTCGTCGCTGTTCAGCCTTCTCACGGGCGCTCCTGCGGCGGCCGCCTCGGGCCGGGACGCGGTGCATCTGGGCGTCGCGAAGGTGCCCGATCCGCGGCTCGACACGTTGAGCGCCATGCACAAGCCGAAGAAGACGACGCCGGCCACGGTCGAGTACATGGACCTCGCCGCGATCGAGAAAGGCGAGGCGGCGGAAGCGCTGCCGCTCGAGCAGCTCCGCACGGTCGACGCGTTGGCGCACGTCGTGCGCGCCTTCCACGACGACGCGATCCCCCACGTCGAGGGAACGATCGACGCCGCGCGCGACGCGGCCACGATGGAGACGGAGCTCATCCTCGCTGATCACACGATCGCCGAGCGCCGCTTGGGGAAGCTCGAGCTGGCCGTCAAGAAGACGAACCGGGACGAGGACAAGAAGGACCTGGAGACGCTGCGCAAGTGTCTTGCATCGCTCGAGAAAGAAGTGCCGCTCCGCAACGTCGAGCTGTCCGAAGAGGAGCTGAAGCGGCTGAGCGGCTTCACCTTCCTCTCGCTCAAACCGCTGCTCGTCGTCGTCAACGCCGACGAGTCCGACGCGTCGAAGCTCGATGGCGGGGCCGCCGCCTTCGGGCTCGCGACGTTCGCGGGCCGGCCGAACACCGAGGTGGTCGCGCTCTCCGCCAAGATCGAGGCCGAGATCGCGCAGCTCGACCGCGCCGACGCCGACGCGTTTCGCGCCGAGCTCGGCATCCGCTCCCCGGCGCTCGATCGGATGATCCGCGCGTCGTATCACCTGCTCGGGAGCCTCTCGTTCTTCACCGCGGGCGAAGACGAATGCCGCGCATGGACGATCCGCCGCGGCACGAAGGCGCGCCAGGCGGCCGGGACGATTCACAGCGACATCGAGAAGGGGTTCATCCGCGCGGAGCTGTGCGCGTACGACGATCTCGTGACGGCGGGAACGTGGGCCGCCTGTCGCGACCGGGGTACGCTGCGACTCGAAGGGAAGGACTACGCGATGCAAGACGGCGACGTGGTCAACTTCCGCTTCAACGTCTAGGCATCGGTCGCGGCGGAAGCGAGACAACGCGCGAGCTGCGCATCCTGCTCCGGCAACACGGTGCGCAGATCGAGCAGGAGCTTTCCTTCGTTGACGCGCGCGACGACCGGTGGGTCGCACCGCCGCAAGCGGGCCTCGATGCGTCCCGCGTCTCCCGACGGGTCCTCGATCGCCAGCAGCGTCGTCGGAATCTCGCCCGCCGGCGAGGACCCACCGCCCGGCCGCGAGACGCCCGCTTGGAGGCGCCACGCGAGCGACGGCGCGAGCTCCGCGGCCTGACGCGCTACGACCTCGGCGCGCCGGCCGATCGTTGCCGCATCGAGGGAGAGCATCCGAAGCGTCGGGACCTCGTGGATCGCCCGGCCGGTCACGTAAGAGACGAGCGTCTCGTGCAGCGCGGCGATCTGCAGCCGGTCGAGGCGGAGCACGCGCGCGACGGGATCGCGCCGCATACGTCGCACCAGATCGTCGCGGCCGACGGCGAGTCCCGCCTGCGGTCCGCCAAGAAGCTTGTCGCCGCTAAACGTGACGATGTCGGCCCCCTGCTCGAGGATGGCGGCGACGGGGAGCTCGTCGCGCACGCCGAACGAGGCGAGGTCGACCAGGTCGCCGCTCCCCCAATCGACCACGACGGGCAGGCCCTTCGCGTGGGCCAACGCCGCGAGCTCTCCGATCGAGGTCTCTTCGGTGAATCCGACGATCTTGAAGTTGCTCGTATGGACCTTGAGGAGGAGGGCCGTCTTGGGCCCCATCGCTGCTTCGTAGTCGGCCGCACGCGTGCGATTCGTGGTGCCGACCTCCCTCATCTTCGCGCCCGACGCGGCGAGGATGTCGGGGACGCGGAATGCGCCGCCGATCTCGACGAGCTCGCCGCGCGAAACGACGACCTCGCGTCCCTTCGCGAGCGCCCGGAGCGCGACCAGGATCGCCCCGGCGTTGTTGTTGACCACGATGGCCGAGCGCCCGGGGAAGAGGCGCTGCAACAATCCGTCGAGGTGCGCCATCCGGTCCCCGCGCGCCCCTTTCACGAGGTCGTACTCGAGGTCCAGATAACACGCCGCCGCCTCCGCGACGCGGCGCGAAGCCGGCGGCGACAGCACCGACCGGCCGAGATTGGTATGGGCAACGACCCCCGTCGCGTTGATCACCACGCGGGGTGCGGGAGCAAGGAGCGCTTCGGCCTTCCGTGCCACCGCCCGTGCAAAATCGACCGCCGCGGGGATGCGCCCCCCGCCCTTTCCCTCGAGAACGCGCGAGCGCAACCGGTCGACCTCCTCGCGCAGGAGCTCGGTGACCAGCGACCGCCCCCACCGCGCAAGGGCGTCCGCGAGGCACGGATCGTCGAGCAGACGTGAGACGGCGGGAAGGCTCTTCAGGGACAGGTCGCGCTCCATGGGACTCACAACGGGGCCGAACGGCCCCCGAATTGCCTTTGGGTGATCCCAAACTTATACTTGGCGATGCCTCGATCGGGTCGTCGTGAAGCATTCATTATAGAGGACCGCCGGAGTGCACGACGTGGTTTCGACGGAACTCGACGCCGATATCGCCCGTCTTCAGAGCGGCATCCGGCAGCTCAAGATCCAGTACGACATGTTCTTCGCCGGATCGATTCCGAAGCAGCCGTTCGAGCTTCGGAACGAGATCGAGAAGATCATCCGCCGCCACTCGTCGACGCCGATCCAGAAGTACGCCCCCCGCTTTCATTTCAATTCGCTGGTCAGCCGCTTCAATAGCCTGTCCGAGCTCTGGGCGAAGACGCTTCGTGCGCTCGAAGAGGGCGATCGCCCCGCCCCCGCCGTCGCGGATCGTGCGGGCAGCGGGGAGCATGTCGTCGCCCGCCTGACCGTGAAGGACCCAGGCCGAGAGCGAGACGCGCTGAAGCTCCTCCATAGCCGTCTCTTGGACGCCCGCAAGAAGGCAGGCGACAGCACGGGGAAGCTCTCCTTCGAAAGCTTCGTGCGCACCGTCAGCGCCCAGGCCGGAAAGCTGCGCGACAAGGTGGGATGCGATAAGGTGGAAGTTCGCGTCATCGTCCTCGACCGCAAGGTCATGGTCAAGGCGCGCCCGGGCCGCTGACGGGCACCCCCCGGGCGGGAGAATCGACATGAAGCGTGGTCCCGCATTCGCGACGATCCTGGCGCTGGCCGTCGTCGCTCAGATCCCGCTAGCCGCAGGCGCACGAGCCGGGAGCCAGATCCAGCGCAAGGGGGAGGAAGAGCCCACCCTGCCCGCGCAGCCCCACCTCGAATCGGCTTCGGCGGCGGCGCCCGCAGCCGCCGCCGTACTGCCCGACGGCTCGTTGAGCAAGACGATCGAACAGATGCGCAAGGGCCCGATGGGGAGCGAGCGCAACGCCGTCGCGTATCTCGACCTCATCGGCGAAGGCCGGGCGACGCCCGCGCAGGTGAACGATTTCGCCGCGTACGTCGCGAAGCGCGGGATGCCGAAAATCGCGCTGTCGTTCCAGGAGTACGCGATCCGCCTCGACCCGAACGACGCGACGCTCTGGGCCAACCTCGGCACGATCCGCCGGACGAACGGTTCCCTGGGCCCGGCCGCCGCGGCGTTCAAGAAGGCGATCGCGATCGATCCGTCGAACGCCCTCGCCCACTACAATCTCGGCGCGGTCTACGACGCCGACAAGGACTACGACGCAGCGATCGAAGAATACCGGCGCGCGCTCGTGCTCGACCCCGGGCTCGCAGACCCGCGCAAGAACCCGCAGGTCGTCAACAACGACAACCTGCTTGCCGTGAAGCTTCAGATCTACAGCCACCAGACCGGCTCGCTCGGTCTACCGCTCCTCCAGATGCAGAAGAACACGACGCCGGCGAAACCGGCCCCCGACAAACCGTAAGACCGGTTCGCGCCGTACAAGGCGCATCGCGACGTTGTACGATGCGCGAGCCATGCGCTCGCCTGTTCCTTTCGTCCTCGCCCTCCTCGTCGTCGTCGCTTCGACACCCGTTTCGGCCTGGACCGCGGCGACCCGCGTCGTCATGATCGACGACGCGATCAAGCTGATGCCTCCGTCGCTGCGCAAGGTCCTCGAGAAGCGACGGAACGACGTCCGCCGCGGGATGCTCGAGCCGATGACGCAGGAGGACGCGCTCGCGCATCGCCCGCCGTGGGACGGCGGAGCGCTCGAGGCGTCGGTCGACGCCGCCGCCCGCGACCTCGTCTCCGGCGCCACGACCCGCGTCTCGTTTCACGACGTCGCGCGGCGTTTCGGCGTGCTCGCGCACTTCGTCGCGGACGCGGGATTCCCTCCGGCGGCGGCGGGTGCCGACGGCTCGTCCCGGTACGCGCATTTTGCGGCGCTGTGCGAGACGCGGCGCCCGAGATTCCCGCTCGTCTTCTACGGCCACGGCAACGACGCCCTCGCGAAGGACGATTTCAAGGCCTTCACGCTGCAGATTCTCGAACGCGCCCGCACCGAAGACGCCAACCTCGCCCGCGCTTACGCCGATGCCCCGAGCTGGACCGACGCGGCGGCTTTCGACGATCGCTCGGTCCCGTTCGCGATCGCGTCCCTGTCGTACTCCCGCACCGTCACCGACATCGTGGAGGCCTGGCTTGCCGCGTGGCGGGAGTGCCACGGCGATCTCGAAGGAACGCCCTATCAGGGCGCGAAGTGATGGGCGCAACCGTCCGCCGTGCGCTGATCAGCGTCTACGACAAGGACGGGATCGTCGCCTTCGCTCGCGAGCTCCATCGCTTCGGCATCGAGATCCTCTCGACGGGCGGGACGGCCGAGCTTCTCACCGCCTCCGGTGTCCCGGTGGTGCGGGTCGCCGATCGGACGGGCTTCCCCGAGATGCTCGACGGGCGCGTCAAGACGCTGCACCCGCGAATCCACGCCGGGATCCTCGCGGTGAGGGACAACGAGAAGCACATGTCCGATCTCGAAACGGCGGGCATCGCGCCGATCGACCTCGTCGTCGTCAACCTCTATCCGTTTGCGCGCACCGCGGGCGACCCGGCGAGGTCGCTGGCGGACGTCGTGGAGATGATCGACATCGGCGGCCCGTCCATGGTGCGGAGTGCCGCAAAAAATTGGGAGCACGTCGGCGTGGTCGTCGACGCCTCCGACTACGCCGCCGTCCTTGAGGGCTTACGCGCGCCAGGGTCGCTCCCGCGCGCCCTTCGTCTCACGCTCGCGGCGAAGGCCTTCGCGCACACCGCGGCCTACGACGCGGCCGTGGCCTTGTACCTGACGCGCATCGACGCGGCCGGCCACGCGGAAGAGCGGGCCATCCCCGGCACCCTCGCGCTCGAATTCCCGAAGGTGGCGGATCTGGTTTACGGCGAGAATCCGCATCAGCACGCCGCGTTCTACCGTGACCCCGAAGCGCACGGTCCGAGCCTCGCGACCGCGCGGCAGCTCCGAGGCAAGCCGCTGTCGTTCAACAACATTCTCGACTTCGACGCGGCTCTCTCCCTCGCCGCCGACCTGCGCCACCCTGCGTGCGTCATCGTCAAGCACGGAAACCCCTGCGGCGTCGGTTTGGGAGACACCGTGGCGGCCGCGTTCGGCCGGGCGCTCGCTTGCGACCCGACGAGCGCGTTCGGCGGGATCATCGCCTGCTCCTCCGAGGTCGACGCCACGGCCGCAGCGGCAATCGCCGAGTCGTTCTACGAAGGCGTGATCGCGCCGTCGTTCGCGGCCGATGCGGTCGCTACGCTCGCGCGGAAGAAAAACCTCCGCCTGCTGGAGTT
>JAYUCM010000054.1:0-2416 GCA_043740355.1 Acidobacteriota bacterium
GGTAGCTCTGGAGAGGACTCGGAACATCGGCATCATGGCCCACATCGATGCCGGTAAGACCACCACCACCGAGCGCATCCTCTTCTATACGGGCATCACGCACAAGCTCGGTGAAGTGCACGACGGCACGGCCGCCATGGATTGGATGATCCAGGAGCAGGAGCGCGGGATCACGATCACGTCCGCCGCGACGACCTGCTACTGGGACGACCACCGGATCAACATCATCGACACCCCCGGACACGTGGACTTCACCGCCGAGGTCGAGCGGTCTCTTCGCGTTCTCGACGGAGCCGTAGCGGTCTTCTGCGCCGTCGGCGGTGTCGAGCCGCAGTCCGAGACCGTGTGGCGCCAGGCCGACAAGTATCGCGTGCCGCGCATCGCCTTCGTCAACAAGATGGATCGCGTCGGGGCCGACTTCGATCGCGTATGCCGGATGATCGCCGATCGCCTCCGCGCGCGGCCTCTCCCCGTCGTCATCCCGTTGGGAACGGCGGACGAGTTCCACGGGGGCATCGACGTCGTCGGGATGCGCTCGCTCGTGTGGGACGGCGAAGCGACGGGGGCCGGGGTCCGCTTCGGCTCCATCCCGGAGGCGGACCTCGAGGCGGCGCAGGCGGCGCACGACCGGGTCGTCGAGGCGGCCTGTGAGGTCGACGACGCGCTCCTCGAGAAATTCCTGTCCGGCGCATCGATCTCTCCTTCCGAGCTCCACCGGGCCGTGCGCCGCGGAACCTGTGTGATGGCGTTCGTGCCGGTTCTGTGCGGCTCTTCCTTTCACAACCGAGGCGTGCAGACGCTGCTCGATGCGGTCGTCGCGTACTTGCCGTCTCCACTCGACGTGGCGGCCATCGAAGGCATCGACCCGGAATCGGGCGCCGTCCTGTCCCGGCAAGCCTCGGATGACGCGCCGTTTGCGGCGCTCGTGTTCAAGATCATGACCGATCCGTTCGTGGGGCACCTCGCGTTCGCGCGGGTCTACTCCGGCCACCTCGATGCCGGTTCGACGGTCTACAACCCCGCCAAGCGCCAGACCACGCGCGTCGGCCGGCTCCTGAAGATGCACGCGAACAAGCGCGAGGACATCCACGAGCTCTGGGCCGGCGACATCGCCGCCGTCGTGGGCCTGCGGAATGCCCAGACCGGCGACACGATTTGCGATCCCGCGGCGCCGGTGTTGCTCGAGCGGATGGACTTCCCAGAGCCGGTCATCCGGTTGGCGATCGAGCCGAAGACGAAGGTCGATCAAGAGAAGCTCGGGACGGCCCTCCAGAAGCTCGTCCACGAAGATCCGACGTTTCGCGTCCAAACCGACCCCGACACCGGTCAGACGTTGATTGCGGGGATGGGGGAGTTGCACCTCGAGATCCTCGTCGATCGCCTCCAGCGCGAGTTCGGCGTGGCGGCCAACGTCGGCAAACCCCAGGTCTCCTACCGGGAGACGATCCGGGGATCCGCGGAGGCCGAGGGGCGCTACATCCGGCAGAGCGGCGGTCGCGGCCAGTACGGCCACGTCAAGATCAGGATCGAGCCCGCCGGAGTCGACAAGGGGTTCGTTTTCGAGAACGCGATCATTGGCGGGGCCATCCCCAAGGAATTCATCGGCGCGTGCGCGGCCGGCTTCGAAGAAGCCATGGAGAGCGGGATCCTGGCCGGATACGCGATGCGCGACGTCAAGGTGACGCTCTACGACGGCTCGTACCACGAGGTCGATTCGTCGGAGATGGCGTTCAAGATCGCCTCGTCGATGGCTTTCAAGGAAGGCTGCCGCAAGGCCGGGGTCGTCCTCCTGGAGCCGGTGATGAACGTCGAAGTCGTCCTCCCGGAGGATTACATGGGGGAGGTCATTGGCGACTTGAGCGGGCGGCGGGGGCGGATCTCGGCCATGGAGACCCGGCCGGGCGTGTCGGTGATACAGTCAGCGGTTCCGCTCGCCGAGTTGTTCGGGTACGCGACGGACTTGAGGAGCCGCACGCAGGGCCGCGGCAACTACACGATGCATTTCGCGCAGTACGAGGACGTGCCGAAGGCGATCGCTGAAGACGTGATCGCGCGGGTCACAGGAACGACGAAGCGATAGAGGCGCCTTGAAGGGTTGGAGGAATCGCAGCGATGGCCAAGGAGAAATTTGATCGTTCGAAGCCGCACGTGAACGTGGGGACGATCGGTCACGTGGACCACGGGAAGACGACGTTGACGGCGGCGATCACGATGACGTTGGGGAAGCGGAATCCGAAGGTGGCGGCCCGATCGTTCGAGTCGATCGACAACGCGCCCGAGGAGAAGGCACGCGGGATCACGATCAACGCGTCGCACGTGGAGTACGAGACGGGACACCGTCATTACGCTCACGTGGATTGCCCTGGCCACGCGGACTACATCAAGAACATGATCACGGGAGCGGCGCAGATGGACG
>JAYUCM010000055.1:0-5916 GCA_043740355.1 Acidobacteriota bacterium
TCGCCGAGCGTTCGGTAGCTCTCCCACTGCGCCTCGTCGAAGTACTGGTCGACCGTCGGTTCCTGAGGGAATGACTCATGGGATCGGGCGTAATTGAGAACGTCCTGCGGCTCGTTTCCGATCAGACTCGGCTTGATGAAGAGGATCAGAGACCCGGGCGTCTGAGCGCCGTCGTACCAGACCTGGGCCAATGTCGCGTGCGCCTTGGACACTCGGAGGACGTAAGCATCGTGAGCCTTCGGCTCAACGAGGGGCTCCGGATGCAAGTCATCGAGGGTTCCGATAAGCCCGGCGACCTCGTCCCGGACCAACGAGGCGACGGCGGTTTTTTCAGGGAACCGGATCTCCGCGTTGAAATCCAGCCGCGCCTTTCGGACAAGATCTCCCAGATCGCCGAACGTGTAGTTCGGATCCGCGCCGTCGTCGCAACAGATGATATAAGGCAGGCGCCGGCGGATCAGCTCGTAGACGCCGGTGTTCTCGAAGTGCCCTCCGTCGGAGAGGTACCACCGGCGGCGGGCGACACCGTGGAATCGGGCGAGGAACTCATCGAGCAAGTGCATCTGGACAGGAAAGCCCCGGGTCAACCATCCCCCCAACGCTCCGAGAGTCCCCGGGCGGGTCCGCGTCGCGCGTCGCGTCGGCTCAACCCCGCTGTCCCACCAATACCCGAGTCGGACGTTCGCAAATCCAAGCAAGAGGCTCAGACCCACGTTGGTTCGAGAACCGAGCCCCGTCGTGAAGGCCGCTCCGGATACGGAGACCCATGTCCCCAAGTCCGGCATTCCGATGATGTGCGTTCTCGATTTGCTGCCGTCCTCCGCCAGAGCGTGGAACTTCTGTTCGGGGTCCCAGAGGGACTCGATGCGACGACGTAGCGGCGGAACGGGAGGTTCATTCGAATTCGTCTCGTCTCTCCAGAGCGCGTGATGCCGGCCACTGACGCTCAAACCACAAGGGCCGATCGCCATCGGAATACCCTTTCGGTCCTGAATCTCGGTCTGCGATTTTCCGTCGAGGGTTTCGTTGACCGTGACGTTGATCAGATGCAAAGGTCCCCCCGTGTCTTGGGGGCGATAGTCCTTCATTCCGATGCCGTCGCAATTGATGACGTCGGTCAGCCGTTGCCCCTTTCCGCTCCAGCGGCCGGGGTTGGACGCGCCTAGATAGGCGCGCGTGAGGCGAGAGCCGTAGAGCGTCTGGTGCGACGACAGGTTGATGAATCCAAACGTTCTGCCGAACGCGATCGACAATCCGAGAAGAATCATCCATGCCCATCCGAGCGACCGAAACGACATGCTGCGCTGGTACCCCTTCGCCGGTTCGTCGGGGACGTCTTCCTGGCGCACTGTGAATGTCCGTTGTGGTTCTCCTGCTCCGTTCTGAACCGTGAGTTGCTGATTCTTCTTGAGAAAATCCGGTCCCGTCAGGAAGATTTTCTGCACGGCAAGTCGGCCCGGGTCTCCGTAAGGGACTTCCCACCTCCAAGCGATCGTGTGGGCCACTGCCGAGACCGTCACGAGCCAGAACAAGGCAACGCCGACTCCCAATACGATCGCAATGGCGGACATCGGGATTCGCATTTTGCTCCCGCGCTTGGGCAGCTTGCCGAGCCAGAGCGAGAGCTTCTGTCCGAGAGCGACCAGAGCCGCCAGGCCGGTCGCAGATCCCACGGCCGCCAGCGCCTGCCAGAGGGTAATCGCTCGGCCTTGAAACTCGCGATGCTGGAGGACGGCGTAGACGGTCTGACCGACCGAGTCGACAACTGCGAAGGCCAGGGCGACTGCCGTGACGATGAGTCCCGCAGCCGTCCAAGAAGACAGGCGATTACGCTCCCACCGCTCCGGGATCGCTGCGATGACGCGGGATCGCCATCTTACGATTCCATAGAACACGAGGGACAGAATGGCGAGGAGAACGAGAGCGACCGCGATGACCGTGTAAATCAGCCCGGTGGTGATCGGTTCACGAATCGGAACGCCGTAGAACCAGAGGAAACCGACGCAGGTCGCCGCGACGCCCAGTGTCGTGACCCAGGGAGCGATGGTCCAAACCGATCCTTTCGCCGCGGATCGCTGGGTGAGCCAATACGCCCACCCCGCCGGAACCGCGCAAAGGAAAAGTGGGAAGAGCGCGAGGAGCAAGTACGGACTCCACCAGATGGAGCGAGCTAGCCCGTGGTACAGCACCTCATGGACGCACGGATGCGCGTAACCATAGGCGCGGATCAGATTCGCCGACACAAAGATGAGCGCGAGGAAGCTGGTCAGCACGACCTGAACGGCAAACCAATTCCGGAGAGACTCGGCGACGGATCGTATCGTGTCGCCCGCCCCGTTGGGGGACATGTAGCGGCCGCTCTGACGGAGCCAGTCGAGCGGTTCGGAGCCCGGGTTCGTCAACTTCTCCTTCACACGGCCGATCACGTGCCCCGATTCCGCTTTGCTGGGCGGTTGCCCTTCGGTCCCCCACGTTCGCGTGAACATCCGACCGAGGAATCCGCCGATGTAACCACCTCCCGAAACGGTGGAGAGGAAGTCGATCTTCGGGAGCAGATCGTGGCGTGCGAGAGCCTGGAGCACGCCAAGGCAGAACGTCGCGCTCCGAATGCCGCCGCCCGACAGCGCAATGCCTACCGTGTCGAAGGGTAGCCTTCCATCCGGCGGCGGCGGCTGCCCGGACCCCGCGTTCTTTCGACGAAGAACGACCTCGTCGGACTCGTTCTTCCTCAGTCGACTTGGATAGACGCGATCACCGATCGGTATCTTGCCCGACTCGTCAGTCGCCATGGCCGCTCCTGATCAGCCCCGAAGGGGCCGCCGCAGTTCCCCGCGCCTGTGAATTTCCCGCCAGGCTACGCCTCTTCAACGACTCATGGAAGCGGGAGCGCGCATGGATCCGTGGTGAACGGCTCGATTGGGGTGTTCACGCGATAGAGCGCGACGTCCCCTCCGCCTTTGCCTTGACCGTCAAGGACGACGGCAAGTCCTCTCAAGCGGAACGCGTCGAGATGGTAGGCGGCAGTCTGCGCGTCGAATCCGCGCTCGGTTGCGGCACGCCGACTGACAGCACCTGTATGGCGAGACGCAGTCCGAGTCGGACCGATCGCGGTTCGCTCACTCCGCCCCGCTGTAGCCGGTTCCGCCTGAGAAATGGCTAATTCTCGACGTTTCTCGCATGGCGGACCGGATTCCACTCGGGAAAAGTCGCTTTCCGCGAAAAACGGCTTCGTAGGATCGGTCAGGATCGACGATCGGCTCCCGCCTCGGCCTTTCGGACGGCTGGAATCAACGAAAGTACGGCGAAGCGTGGACCTCGACGTCGCTCCCCTTGCGACTGAGTCCGATCGACAGACCCTCGAAGCTCACGCCGTTCGGAAGGAGCTCCACGAACGCGGCTCTCGTGTCGGTGGGCGGGTAGCCCAGGATGCCGGCGACGCCGATGTTCCCGTTCGGATCGAGGGCGACCGCGACGCCGTCGCCGAGCCCGTAGGGCGAGGAAAGGTTCACGGTCGTCTCCCAGAGCGGCTGGCCGTCGCTCGGGCGCAGGCGGCAGACGAACATGCCGCTGTCGGATTTCTTGCCGACCGTCTGTCCGGTAACGACCGGCGATCCGTCCGGCTCGATCGCGACGGCGCTTGCGACACCGGAGACCAATCCGCGCTTCGGCAAGACGTGGCGCCAGCGCTCGTCGCCCGAGGCCGCGTCGAGCGCGACGACCGCGAAATTCTCTTGGAGGGCGGGCGAGCCGAGCGTCCCGACCGCGTAGATCGTCCCACCGGCCGACACGGCGAGTGCGCTCGGCCGATCGGAATCGAACGACTCGTCATGGGAAGTTCCCTGGATCGTCGTGCGCCATGCGAGATCTCCCGAATCCGCGTCGAGCGATCGGAGCTCCCAAAAATTGTCCGAGCCGTCGCGCATCCTCGATGCGATGAGAACGATGAAACGCCCGAACCCGTCCAGCCGAGCGCCCCGGACCAGCACTGTCGTGAAGCCTTCGGGGAGCATCAACGTTGTCCAGATCGCGTGTCCATCGGCTCCCGACAGCCGGCGCACGGTCACGGGTCCGGCCGTGGTGCCCGCCTCGTCGCCGGAGACCGCGAACGCGTCCCCCTCCGCGCCCACGGAGAGCGCCACCACGTCGAAACCTGTCCCCTCGACGCGCCACAGCGTGGCCCCGATCGACCCGGCGAGCTTGACAACGAGATCGTGCGTGATCGAGCCCGGGCCGGCCGAAGTCGCGCCTCCCACCAGGATGTCGTCGTGCGCGTCGAGCGCGAACGCGCCCCTCTGGGCGAAGGCGCCGATGTCGGTTTGCCACAGGACCTGGCCGGTGGCTCCGTCGAGCTTCCACACGACCCCTTTGAGAAAATTGAACGTCACGACGTTGCCGGCGGAATCGATCGCGACTTGTCGTGAGTCGTCGGCGTCCGCGACGTTCAGCTCGCGCAGCCACACGACGCCTCCGGTGGCGCCGTCGATCCGCACGACTGCGTTGTCCGCGAGATCGGGAAGCGAGTCGTAGAACGTCGCGGTCGTCACCCAGTCGCCGTTTGCGAACGCCGCGATCGACTCGCCGACCCCGAAGCGCTCCGCCGGGATCGAGACCCACGCGCGCGCGGCTCCGCCCACCAATACGACCGCGGAGATCACCAGTGCGATGCGATTCATGGCTTCCCCCGTAGATGGCGCCGAGAAGAAAGTACGGCGTCCAGGGGACCGCTGCACGCTCGAAATCGGGTCCGGAGGTGGCTCCCCAGGCGTAACGCAGCCGGGTCACGCTTGCGCGATTCAGGGGAACTCGGCTTTCAGTACAGCCGCGACTTGGCGTCGCAATTCCGGGACGAGATCTGTCGCCGTGTTCCAGACGATCTCCCAGCTCAGACCAAAGTACTCGTGTACCACAACGTTTCGGAAGGCGATGATCTTGGCCCAAGGTGTGGCTGGGTGGGCTTGACGAACCGTCTCCGAAAGACGACTGGCCGCTTCACCGATGACCGTCAGCTCGTGAAGCACCGCAGCTTGCCTGGTGACGTTGGCGAGGAATCTGTCGTGGTCTTGCTCCGCCAGGTGCACGTCCACGCGATCCGCCGCTTCGATGATGTCGAGAAGGTAGAGGCGATCAGGCCGCATACAAGGTCTGGGCTTCCGCGAGAACCTCACTGCGGATCGCAGGCTTGAGCCCTTCCTTGGGGACGAGATCGACCGGACGGCGGAGGAGCTCGACTAGGTCCGACTGAAGGTCGGCGAGCGTGAACAACGTTACCTTCGCCCCACGCTCGAACGACACGAGCAGGTCGACATCGCCGGCATCGCCGGCTTCGCCGCGAGCGACCGAGCCGAAGACCGACAACTCCACCACCTGGTGGCGCCGGCAGACGCCGGCCAGTTTGGCCTCGTCGATTTTGAGTTGCTCGATCGGGCTCAATTCCGCCTCCGTGGGCTCGTCCAGAGTGCCTATCCTAACCCAAGGCGACCGTCGGCCCGGCGCCGCCGATGAGGTCTGTTTCGACGACCTCCCCGGACCATCGCTCGTCGACCCGACGGAGCCCGACCCCGGCACCGGCTTCTGGCATCTCTCCCGGGGCGAGAATGCTTGCGGCATCGGCTCTTACGGTCAGCAGAGCAACGGGACTCCACGAGTCACGACGACCTGTCCTTAGCGGTAGGGACCGGGATCGTTGTGCACGATCTCCCAGATCCGGTGAAGATTGACGCCCAGATAATCGTGGACCAGGACGATTCGGAATCCGGCTCCCCTGGCGTAACGCAGATACAAAAAGCTCGGCGACCGGTTAACAGGCAGAGAGCCGCTCCCGTCGTCCCTACGCGAAGCTCACCGTCGCGACATTCCGCTTCTTCGCCAAGCTCCGGCGGTGGAGCTTGAGTCGCTCGATCTCGTAGAGCGTCTCCG
>JAYUCM010000056.1:0-5899 GCA_043740355.1 Acidobacteriota bacterium
ATGCGGGGCGTCGGCTCATCGGTCGCTCCTCCGTGAGTCTTCCGCCCCGCACGTTAACGCGAAGCCGGGCCGTTGTCACGATCAGAGATCGGTTTCCCATTTCGTGATGATCACGCGCGGGAGCTCCCACGTCGGCGGCGGCCAGTTGTCCTTGAGGTCGGTGTCCCAGAAGAGGTCCGGAGTTCCGTTCAGCGAGTTGACCATCCCGGCCTTCGTCACGACGCTGCCGAAATACATGGGCGTGCCCTGGGCGTCGAATTCTCCGCTGAGATAAAGGAGTCCCCAGACGATCGCTTGTTGCCCGGTGATCGCCGGACCGCGGGAGCTCCAGACCGGGTTGATGCCGTCCGTGCTTTGGTAGAGGTCGGTTCCCGCGCCGAGGATGCCGCTCTTGACCACTGGCTTGTCGTGAGGATCGGTCGTCGAAATCGTCGTGTAGTTCAAGTTGACGAAATCTTCGCCGGTATCGTAGTGGCCGTTCGAGTTCGCGTCGCGGAACGGCTCCGCGGGCCAATGCATGTTGATGTTTCGACCCGGGCTTCCCTGGCTCGTCCAGGCGACCGTGTTCGCGTACACGAACCCTTGCACGCCGTAGTTGGCCGAGATATGCATTTCCGGCGTCAGGTTGGCGGCGAGGCCGGAAGCGTCAAAGGTGTGCGGGGCGAGCTTGTCCTTGGTGTCGAAGAAGAACAACCCCTGCTTGTTGTCGGTGAGCGTCTTGTAGTCCGTCGGCGCGCCGGAGCCGTTCTCGCGGAAGGCCGTGCCGTTGTCCCACGCGTAGTAGTGAACGTCCGGTCCCCCCGACTTCGCGATCTGCTTCCAGGTGTCGTAGTCGAACTCGGGGCAGCCGACGCCGCCGAAGTTCTGGATCTTGTTCGACTCGTCCTGATTGTTCGTCCCCGGAGGATACGGCTGCTGCCCGGCCGGCCACATCGGGGTGCCTGGTCCCGCCTTCAGCATCGTTCCATCGATCATGATCCTGTACCAAGGGTCGTCGATCGTCTTCCCGACCATCGTCCCTGCGGCTCCGTGGTACATCCCGTTCCACATCGCGGTGTCGTTCCAGCCGTGGAGAAGGTCGAGCTTCGGAGCCGGCGGCAAATCGCGCGGCAGGCTCAGCGGGATCTTGTTGTTGGCGCCGACGCCGATCCTGGGGTCGCCGACCGCGGTGATCGTCCCCCAGTGCGGGGCAAAGCTGCCGTTGAACTGCAGGTCGTCGCACGATTGGAGCGGACCCATCGGCCCGGGGTACGGCGTCTCGTTCAACACGGCCTTGACGACGCGGGTCGCAATAACCTGCGATGAGGCTCCCGCGGTCCTGACGATTTCGACGGTGACTTTGACGGTCGCCATGCCGTAGCGCGTCCAGGTTCCGAGGATGTTGAGATAGGGTGGCGCGTAGACGTCGATCGTCTTCACGCGCGCCCGAACGCCGGCGGCCTGCGCCGGAAAGTTCGGCGCGACCTGGTCGGCAAGTCCGTCGAGGAATGTCGCCGTCCCCGCGTTCGTCCCGCGGTCGATTCTGATGTCGGGCCCGGCTTCCGTCCCGACGAGCATGTCGGCCAGGGCCGGACGGAACGGCTTGTCGAAGATGTCGTCGTTGCCGTCCACGTCGCGGTCGACTCCCACCTTGTAGTAGGGGTTCGCCAACGTTCCGTCGGCGGCGACCGCCGCGGTCGGGCCGTCCCCATCGACGTCGATCACGCGAAGGGTGCGGAGCATGACGGCCGTCGTCGGCTTAACGAGGTTTTTCAGCCCCAACGTCTGGTACGGGGGCCGGTCGAACCACCGCTTGACCTCGCGGATGGCGCCCTCGCCGAAGTAGAGGGCCTGCGAGGAGAGCTTCTCGTTTTCGGCGATGCGGTTCTCCGTGTCGGCCATCAAGAGATACGAGATGCCGAGGAGGCTCATGATCGCCGTCACGAGGACGGAGATGATCATCGCCGAGCCCTTCTCGGATTTCACGTCGTGGGCGCCTTGGCCTTTCATGGTTTCACCGTCAGCGTCGGGAGGTTGCAGGTCGTCGTGATTCCCGACGGGGTTCCCGTGCTGTCGAGAAGCGTGAAGACGAATTGGTTGGTGCCGAAGACGTCGAGCTTTTGATTGACGCCGCTCCCGGAGTCGGTGGCTTTGTCGAAAACATACGTCACGTTGGTCGTGTTGGTGCCGGTCATGGGTGTCGCATACGGAACCTGCGGAGAGGGCGCGCTGAAGTTGGTCTTCGTCGCCAACCCGACCTCGTTCGTCCCGGCGACGTACGTGGTCACCCAGCTTCCGGCGGCCGCGATCGTGGTCCCGTTGAACTTCGCCGTCTGCCAGCGCGGCTTGTTCCCGGAATAGTCGGTCCAGCCGACGGCCATGGACAAGACGCTGACCGACGTGAGGCAGCGGTCGTTGCCGATCCTGTACGACACCTCTTTGCACTTGGTGGCGCCGCCGGCGCAGGTGGCAGTCGTGGTGGTCGTCGGGTAGATGCTCAGGCAGCACCCCACGGCGCTTCCCGCGGTGACCGAGATCGACGCCGTCGACTGGCATCCGATCGAGTTCGTGACCGTTGCGGTGATCGTGTAGACGCCGGTGGGGCTCGCCAGCCAGCCCGAGTCGGTCCACGTGGTCCCCGCCGTCGCCGACGTGAAGGTGCGGGTCAGGCCGCTCGTCGCGTGAGTGTACGTGACCGTCACGCCGATATACGTGTCCGTGCCGGAGACGACCGTGACGGTCGTCGGCACCACGCCCGCAACGATGCCGCCGTCTGCGGGAGGGCTGATCGTCACCGTTCCCGAGAAGGGGCAAACGGGCTGCGCGACGGCCGAAGCGGCGGAGTAGTTGACGCATTCGTCCTTCGCCTTGACGACGTAATAGACGGTTTCCGTCGGGTTCAAGGCGGGCATCGCGAAGTCGTCGTAGCTCGTCGTCGCGGAGCTGCCGATCGGCGTGGACGCGAACACCGCCGTCGCCGGGTCATCCCATTTCTTCATGACGCCCGACCGATACACGTCGTAACCTTTGATCGTGATGTCGTTGTTCGACACATCCTTGACGACCGCGCTCCACGTGACGCTGGCGTGCGAGGCGGAGAGCTTGAACGCTTGCACGTTGATCGGCGTGTTCGGAGCGATGCTGGTCGTCGCGCGGCCGCTGAAGGCCGTCGTCAGCGCGCTCTCGACACCGCAGGTGTCGACCGCGCTCAGCTTGTAATAGTAGGTATGGCAGTTGACCGTCGCCGCGTCGATGTACGGCGGATTGCCCGGCGCTTGCACGACGCTCTCGTTGACCAGGAGCGGCCCGGTGGCGCTCGTGTCGCCGCGATAGACGCGGTAACCGGCCAGATCGCGACACAGCGGCGCCAGAGGATCGGCGGCCGGCACGCTCGCGGTGTTCGTGGTGACTGCGGTCCAATTCAGGCGGACGTTGTTGACCTGGTCGGTCGTGGCGCTGGCCCCCGTCGGCGCGCTCGGTGTGTTGGTGTTGGAGACGACGGCGTTCACCTCGTTGCTCTTGACGCTGACGTCGCCGTTGCCGTTCTGCGCTTGGATCGTCACGTAGACCGCCGCGCCTGTCGTGAGCCCACTGAGGTAGTAGGGCGAGCCGGCCGTGCTCTTGGTCCCGGCGACCGCGCCCGACGAGGGCCCGTAGTTGACGCGATACACGGTGACGTGCTCTGCCGTCGGGTTCGGCGCCCAGGACACGATGAGCGCGCCGCAGTGCCCGGGGACCAAGGTCGGTGTCGCAGGCTTGGTGGGCGGCGCCGAGGCGGTGTTCAAGTCCTGGACGCCCTTCATGCGCATGTTGCGGGGCACAACGTCGCCGCGGAGCTCGAACTTGCGATACTTGGGCGCTGCGGCGTCGGTCGCGTCGGTGTATGTCAAGTCGGGATCTTTGGTCATGCCGATCAGCGAGACGTTGAAGCGGGTCATGTCGGCGCGCTTCTGCTTTTCGGCCGCGACCTCGGTGGTGGCGGGCGCGGCGACCGGCACGGCGCTGGCCGCGTCGAAGTACTGGAACGTCATGTTGCGGATGTTCTCGACCATCGGCGTCCGTACGATGAAGTCGCCGGCGCAGCAGGTCCCGACGTTGTTGTTGAGCGAGATCTTGTAGAGCGTGTACGGCGGGCTCGTCGTGGCCCCCGGATTGAGTACCACGTTGTTGACGGTGACCGTGGTGACGTTGCCGTCGCGCGGCTGGTCGTCCACATCCGCCTGGAACGTGATCGTGTCGGGCCCGGTGCCGTCCGGCTTCGAGAGCACGTACCCCACGACTTCGTCGTTGCCGGTCGAGACGACGTTGAAGGCTCCGCCGGCCAGAGCGACCTCGTGGTCGATCCTCTTCGCCGTGTCCTCGGCGTCGAAGTCGCCGCGAAAGACGATCGCGTGGTCGAGGGCGACCTCGAGCTGCTCGTCGGGACTGGCGGCGTTGCCGTCGGGGAAGACGTTGAATCCCAGCATGCGGAGGTCGGCGGTCAGCCGGTCGTAGGCGATGCGCACGGCCTCCTGCTGGACGGTTGCATTCTCGCCTCGCTTGAACGAGCTCCGCGCGGCATCGTAGACGGTGAGCGCGATGAGGATCGCCACCACGAGGACCGCCGTCGCCACGATGACCTCGATCATGGACATGCCGCTTTCGCCACTGTTACGGGTTCGCATCGTCCTACCTCTCACGGCCTGCGGCGCCCCCGTCGCGCCCGGGCCTTGAATTCGTCAATTGCGCGTCGTCACGACCGACACCTGCCGGCTCCGTCCCGGGACTTGCGTCCAAAGCACGTTCACGGTGACGCGGACGTTTCTCGCCAGTGTGTTGCCCGCGCCGTCCGCGAAGTTGACGCCCGCCTGTCCGACTTGGGTGACGGAGTCGAGCTTGATCGTCGCGTGAGCCGTCGAGCCGAGCTTGGCGACGAGCGCGTTCTGCCACCCGGTGCAATCCGCGGTCACGCAGGTGCTCGTGTCCACCGTGTAGGTCGCCGCGGTGCCGGCGAGGGCGAAGTTTTCCCAAAGCTGGGTGAACCCCCAAGCGTTCATCTCCTCGACGATCTCTCTCCCCGCGGCGAGGGCTTCGCTCGACATCCGGCCGCTCTTGACGCTGCGGCCTCCGAGGATGAAGAGGCCGGCGATGGCGATCAGCACGCCGGCCATGAGGCCCAGCGCGACCACGACCTCGATCAGGCTGAATCCCCTCTCGTCGCGTTGTCTCATCGTCGTCCTCAAGGTCTAGACCCGCACATGCGAGACGGAAACCATGCCCACGGTGTTGACGGTCAGAATCCACCGCTCCGTGGCGGTGGACACCGCCGACTCGGTCGTCACCGTGCTCGACGCTCCCGATGAGCCGTCGCTATGGAAGGTGATCGACGCCGTGGAGCCCGTCTTGATCTTCACCCGTCCCGGCATCGTGACCGTTCGCGTTTGATTATTGGTGTCCGCGTACGAGAGCGTGTTCGTCGGATCGGCGTTCACCGTGACCACGATGTCTTTGTGGTGGGACACCGCGATCATTCGCGCCGTCCTCAGATGGACCGCCAGCTCGTCGGACACCGCTCGAAGCTCGGCGATGCGGAGCTGCTCGTTGACCAAGGGAATCGAAATCGCGACGATCGCGCCGATGATGGCCAGCACGACGAGGAGCTCGGGCAGGCTGAAGCCGGTCTGCGCCCGCGTTTTCGCGGACCTTGCCGTTCGCCGGCATTCCGAACCATTGCACGCGTTCTGTTCGAGCATCGCAGCACCTCGTGAGAGCTTTTCGCCTCCCCGACAGACGAATCGGCGCTCGCGCCGGAACATAGGGTCCGCGGGGAGGGGTCGCAACCGCCCGCCACGCGGCTTCATTACGGACCTGTAATCGTCGTTCCGGCTGCTCGGAACTCCGCGGTAGTTTTCCTTCCGGGGGGCGGCGGGTTAGGCTGGTC
>JAYUCM010000057.1:0-14643 GCA_043740355.1 Acidobacteriota bacterium
TCGCTCGCGGTCACCGTCTACAACCAGAACCTCGCCCTCGTTCGGGAAACGAGGAGCTTGAAGATCGACAGGAGCGGGGTCGGCACGCTCCGCTTCATGGACGTCCCGTCGCAGATCAACCCGCGCACGGTCCACGTGCAGCCTCTCTCCGCCGGCGGACCCAGCGTTCTCGAGCAGAACTACGAGTACGATCTGATCTCCCCCGAAAAGCTGATGGAAAAATACGTCGGGCGCGACGTCGAGGTCGTCGAGCAGGCGAACGACCTGACGATCCGCACCGTCAAGGCGACGCTGCTTTCGACCAACGGCGGGCCGGTCTACCGCATCGGCGATCGGATCGTGATCGGCCAGGGCGGCAAGGTGACGCTCCCCGATCTCCCGGCGGACTTGGTCGCGCGGCCGACCCTGGTCTGGACCTTGAACGCCCCGAAGTCGGGTGCTTCGCCGGCCGAGGTCTCGTATCTCACCGACGGGATGAACTGGTCAGCGGACTACGTCGCCGTCGTCGATGCCGACGACACGAAGGCTGGGCTGTCGGGCTGGGTGACGATCGACAACCATTCCGGCGCGAGCTTCGGCGACGCGACGCTCAAGCTGGTCGCCGGTGACGTGCGGCGCGTGCAGCCCGACCAGCTCATGCAGCTCGAGGCTCAGGGCAAGGTGATGCGGATGGCGGCGGGCGCGCCGCAATTCCAGGAAGAGTCCTTCTTCGAGTACCACCTCTACACGCTCGACCGTCCGACGACGGTCAAGAACAACCAGACCAAGCAGCTCTCGCTGTTTTCCGCGCCGTCCGTGCCGGTGACGAAAAAGCTCCTCCTGACCGGCAATCCGGGCTTCTTCAGGAACTCTCTCGGCACGGGCTTGCAGAACGAGAAGGTCGCCGTGGTCCTCGAGATCGTCAACGCCCAGCCGGCAGGCCTGGGCATCCCGCTCCCGAAGGGCATCGTGCGCGTTTACAAGAAGGACAAGTCGGGCGCCGAGCAATTCGTCGGGGAAGACGCGATCAACCACACCCCGAAGGACGAGACGGTCCGCCTTCACGTCGGCGACGCCTTCGACATCGTCGCCGAACGCTTCCAGACCGACTTCAAGGCCGTGAGCCCGCGGCAGAACGAGTCGGCGTGGACGATCGTGCTGCGCAACCGGAAAGACGAGAACGTCGTCGTCACCGTGCGCGAGCCGATGGGCGGCGACTGGACCCTCATGAACTCGAGCCTCGCAGGGAAGAAGGTCGATCAGCAGACGCTCGAGTTCGCCGTCCCGGTGGCCAAGGGTGCGGAGACGAAGCTGACCTACCGGGTGGCGGTCCGGTGGTGAGGGTCGCTCTGTCGGTGATGACGCGATTGCCGGCTATCGCCTGAGGCGACGTACGAACGCGAGCCCGCTGTTTCCGTTGGCGGGCGAGAGTTCGTCCGAGTTCGCCGCGCGGTGCCATCCACGCGCGGCGAACGTCCGCGGAAGGAGATAGCCGGCAATCGCGTCATCACCGCCCGCCCGTCGCCCCGACGCGCAGTGTCCGCCGTTCCTGCGCGACGATCTCGTCGCCGATGCGAGCGACGACGCGATAATCGACGAGACCCGACCGAAGGCGTCCCGCGCTCACCACGTCGATCGTCTGGACGCATGGGTCGCCCAACGCATCGATCGTTATCGGGACGAACTCGTTCGCCAGTCCGTCTTCGAGCCGCCGCTCGACGACGATCGGTGCTTTGGTCTCGGGGCCCCGACAGACGACCGATTCGAGCGTCACGCTCGCGGACGGGTCGAGCATTTCGTCGACGTCAAGGGCAAGGGAGCCCGAGGAGCTGATGGCGCCATCTTTCGAAATCGCGGCGGGGCCGACCTGCAGGACCGCCACAGGCGCGATCGTGGCCGAGCTCTTGGCGGGGTTGGGCCAATCGGCATCGAGCCGACGCGACCCGATGTCGCCCCGCTTGGCGTCGCGCGCGACCGCCATGACGGAAAACTCGCCCGGTGCGAAGTCGAGGTTCTTCTCCAGGACCATCGCGCGAGACCCGTTTTTCGTTGCGATCGACGCGGCGAAGTGCTCCGTCACCGCGTCGTGGCGTACGATCGACGCGCCCAATTCGGCGCTGCTGTCCGCAAGGCCGGAAGGACGCAAGCGCAGTTGCACCGACGCTTTCCAAGTCTTCCCGTCACCGCCACGCGGGATGAGCAGCGCGCGGAGCGAGCCGTCGTCCGACGAGGCGGGATCGACGAACGCGGCGAGAAGTCGCGCGTGCTCGATCGACGCTTGGCTCGGGACGACGATGCGACCCTGGGTCTGAATCTTGACCTTCGGTACGTGCAGCTCGAGCGTCATGGAGAGCGGCTTGTCCCGCGGAAGGTCGCCGGGAGGAAAGCTCAGCAGGAGGGAGCACGAGGTCCGCGACTCGATCCTCCCCGCGATGAACTTGAGCGAGGCCCCGCCGAGAAACGCCTCCCCTCCGGTCTCCGCCGCCAGGCCCACCAGAGCATCCTGCGCGTGCCGGTGGCGTTCGGCGTCCCAGCCGGGATTGTAGGAAAGAAGTCCTTCAGCCTGGATCGTGAAGAAATGGACGCCACGCGCGAGCGCTTCGGCGATCACCGCGTCGAATTCGGCGGCGGCCGAGGGGACCATCTCGGCCCTCGTGACATCGAACGAGCCCGGACAACCGAGGCGCAGGAAGTGCAGACCGGCCTTCTGCCGGAGGCTGTCCCCAAAGTAGACCAGCGCTTTCGGCATCGACACCTCGGTGAGCGTTCCCACGGTGAACCCGAGCCGCTCCGTGCTCCGCTTTGCCTCCCCCCATTCCTCGCGTGCGTAGGCTATTGCCAGAGGTGCGCAGCCGCCGGCTGGGGTCATCGTCTCGAGAATCTCATGGGCCCTGCTCTCCTCGGTTGCCGCGTACGAATCCCATTGCCTGAGATCGGCGCGCAGCTTCTCGAGGCCGGCTTGCAGTTTCTCGACGTCTCCCGTCAGCGGAACGATCGTCTCGAGGCGCCTGGCGCTCGAAACGATCGAGGCCCGGCTCCCCCCGACGACCAATCGTTTGATCAGGTCCCGTGCGGTTTCGATCGACAGCGCTCGGCCCGCCATCGTGAGGTGAGGCTGATCGAAAAAGAAGACGAAGGTCGCGTGGGGGCGCAGAACTTGGGGGGCAACGGCGGTTTGCGGGCTCTCCGTGATTCGATCGTCCTCCGTCCCTGATACGGGCGGTGGCGGTTCGTCACCGCAGAGTCGGTCGACGATCAGCCCTTGAACCTCATGCTCTAAGACGTAGAGCACGAAGTCCTTCGCCGTGATGCCGCGTATCGCGTCGCGATCCCCTTCGACGCCGACATCGAGCTGAACGAGCCGCTTTTCAACGGTCTCCGCGAGCCCAGTCGGCTTCGGGGGTGGGTCGGCGGCCCACACGGCCACCCCTGCCAATAACGCGGCGGTGACGAGCCTCGGGATTCGCACGGGCGTTGCGCCCCCCTTCTGTTGGGGAGTGTACAGCGTTCCGCCCTAGCTAAACGTCACCTTCGCGAAGTGCCGCCGTCCGACCTTGATGAGGACCGTCGCCCCGGCGGGCGCATCGATGTCGCGCGTGCCGGGGGCGGCCTTCGCACCGTCGAGGTTCACCCCGCCCTGCGCGAGGAGGCGCATCGCCTCGCCGTTGGACTTCGCGAGCCCGCACTCCACGAGCAGCTTCGGAAGAAACGCCTTCCCGTCCACCGCGGCCACGCGGAACTCCGGGACCTCGTCGGGCTGGCCGTCCTCGGTGAAGACGCGCTCGAATTCTTGAAGGGCCAGCCGGGCGGCGTTTTCACCGTGGAAGTCGGTGATGATGCGCATCGCCAGGCCCTGCTTGGCTTTCTTCGGGTGGAGCGTCTTGTCCCTGACGAGCCGCTTCATGTCGTCCATTCCGGACGGCGAGACATCGGTGCAGAGGAGGTAGTAGCGCCACATCAGGTCGTCGCTGATCGACATGATCTTCCCGAATACCGACGCCGGCGCTTCGTCCACACCGACGTAGTTTCCGAGCGACTTCGACATCTTCTCGACGCCGTCCAATCCTTCGAGGAGCGGCATCGTCAACACGATCTGCGGCGGCAGACCGTAGTCCGGCATGATGTCGCGCCCGACGTTGAGATTGAACAGCTGGTCGGTGCCGCCCATCTCCACGTCGGCCTTCAAGAAGACCGAGTCATACGCCTGCGCCAGCGGGTACAGGAACTCGTGCATCGAGATCTGTTGGCCTTTCGCGTAGCGCTCCTTGAAGTCCTTCCGCTCGAGCATCCGGGCGACGTTGTACGTCGCGGCCAGGCGGATGATCCCTTCGGAGCCCAGGGCCTGCAGCCACTCGCTGTTGAAGCGGATCTCGGTCGTCACGGGGTCGAGAACCTTGAAGCACTGGCGCTTGTAGGTCTCGGCGTTCTCGACGATCTGCTCGCGCGTCAACGCTGGGCGCGTTTTCACGCGCCCCGTCGGATCGCCGATCATCCCGGTGAAATCGCCGATCACGAAGACGACGCGGTGGCCCAGGTCCTGGAACTGCCGCATCTTGCGCAAGATCACCGTGTGTCCGAGGTGGATGTCCGGCGCGGTCGGGTCGAATCCGACCTTGACCGTGAGCGGCTTTCCCGTGGCCGAAGACTGCGCGAGCTTCTTCTTGAGCCCGTCGAGCGTGACGAGGTCCACCGCGCCGCGCGTCAGGATGTCGTATTGCTCGTCGACGGTCATTTGGCCGGAGGCGCCCCGGCCGGCCGGCGGACTTGCGGCTTCGCTTCGACGGCGATCGAGCGCTCGCCGTTCTTGCCGACCGCGCGAACCGCGAAGAGCTGGTCGTCGATGCGGACTCCCTCGAGCGTGACCGCCCCGGCCGCCTCCACCGCGCGCAACATGCTCCACCGCGGCTCGGTGGTATCGCGCGCGAGGATCTCGAACCCTTGCCGCTCGGCGTCGGCACCGGCCTCGAACGTCACCATCGTGTCGGGCTTGACCGCCCCCTCGGCGATCGCCGACGACGGCGGGGAGGGGGCGTTCGCGAGCCGGAGCGCCGCTTCGGCGTTGAGGTGCGCGACCCGTGCAAGAAAAGCAAAGTCCATGAACTTCGTCAGGTCGCCGTATTCGACGCCGTCTTCGACGCGCGGGGTCTGGTGCTGGTGGCGGTAGTCTTCTCGCGGCTCGGTGAACCGCACCGCGGGCGACCCCGCCTCGAGGAACGGGAGATGGTCCCCGCCGCGGCCGAACCGGTCCTTGCGGAACACAAGGCGAACCGCGTCCCGGCCGAAAAACTCGTCGAGCCACAAGCCCAAGCTCCGCGCCGGAGTCGCCGCGTCCTCTTCGCAGAACACGCGAGGGCGGACGTCGTTCGCTCCGTTCGTCGCGCCGACGATGTCGTTGTTGAGGACCCCGCCGACCGTGTAGCCCTGGTCCTTGGCCCAGGCGACCAGGCGCTTCCCGCCGAGGAGTCCCTGCTCTTCTCCGGCGAGCGCCGCGAAGACGATCGTCGCGCGATGCTTGCTGCCGGCGAGAAGCTTGGCCGCCTCGATCGTCACGGTCGTTCCTGACGCGTCGTCGTCGGCGCCCGGCGCATCGCACGCCGCGTCCATGATGTCCGAGCACATCGAGTCGTAGTGGCCGGACACGAAAAACGCGGTCGTCTTCAGGACCGGGTCGCCGCCATCGACCACGAGGTAGACGTTTTCGAGAGCGGCCGGCTTGTCGTGCGTCCGCGGGGAGGTGGCCTCGAAACGATCCACGACGACGCGGGCGGAGGCGTTCCCCGCCGCGGACTTCGTGAACTCCCTGACGATCGCGTCGCGGGCGCAGCCGATCCCCCGCTTCGGATCGTCCCATGAGGAAAGGGCGTGGCGCGTGCCGCACGCCACGAGCGTCTGGTCGATCTGCCGGACCTCGTCCGCGGTCGGCCGCGGAAGCGAAGCGCCCGCCGCCCCGGCGTAAAGGGCAAGCGAACACCCCGCGGCCGCGAGACACCGCATCGTCGGCACGCTGTTACCCCGTTACTTCTTCTGCATCGCGGCCATCTTCTGCGCGAGGCCGGCCGCGAACTTCTCGTATTGGTCGCTGTCGATCGTGAAGGTCCCGAACATGTAGTTCGAGTTCCCGAAGCTCCAATTCTCACCCGCGTCGTTGTAGGCGACCTTCGTGTTTTCGCCCTGGAGGTATTCGTGGTGCAGCGGATCGGCGCCGGGAGGATTGACGATCTTCACGGACCCGCCCAAGCCCCCTTCGACGAGGTGTCCCGAGAAGGACCCGTACTTGCCGAGGGTGATCGAGTGTTCCTTGCCGTCGATCTTGCGGACGATCGGCACGTACCGGATCTCCGTCTTTTTTGAGGCGCCCCCGGCGAGGACGGTCGTCGCGATCGCCTTCAGCGCCTCTCGCTGTTCGGGAGTCGCCTTCTCGTCGATGTAGTAATAGTTGAAGTTCCAGTGCCCGTACGATTCCATCATCGACTCGCCTTTCGGGCTCTGGGACATCGAGCCCACGGACAGGCCATCGAGCTTTACGTCCCCGTAGTTTCCCGTCGTCACGAAGATGAACTGCCCGCCTCCGCAGGTCATCTTGGTCGGCTTGGACGCGAACCAGCACGGGCATGCGGCGCTGCACGTGCAGGCCTCTTCGAGCTGGCCCGTGACCTTCCAGGGGGTCTTCGGTGCGTCAGCCGCACTGCCGATGGAAACAATGGCGATCATGGCGGCGATCCCTGCGAGAGTTGCTTTGACTCGGCTCATGGCGGTCCTCCACGTTGCCGGGCGATCCGGCAACATACGCGCAGGAGTTTACCCTCGCGCGGCGGTTCTCGATCCACCTAAAATGCCCCTCGCTCCCTGAGACTGGTGAATCCGCCCCCGGCGACGATCAGGTGGTCGTACAGCTCGATCCCGATCGTCTCGGCCGCGCGATGAACGGCGCGCGTGAAGGCGACGTCCTCGTCGGAAGGGTCGAGCGAGCCGCTCGGATGGTTGTGCACGAGGATGAAGCCAAGAGCCAGGTGCGCGATCGCGGGGTAGAGGATCTCGCGCGGGTGCGTGCGGGTCGTGTTGAGCGAGCCGACGGAGATGGTCTCGCGATGGATCAAGCCGTTTTGGGCGTCGAGGTAGAGTCCGATCAGGTGCTCTTTCTTGGCGTGACCCAGCTCGCGCGTCAACCGCCACGCCTCCCGCGGTCGCGTGATCCGGGCGCGCTCGTCGCCCTCCCCCGACCCGGCACGCCTCCCCAGCTCGAAGGCGGCGGCGAGCCGCGCCGCGAGCGCGACACCCACGCCCCGCTCGCGCGTCCAGTCGCTTGGGCTGAGCGCCTTGAGGCCCTTCAGCCCATGGCGGCGGACGAGGCGCTCCGCGAGCTCGAGCACCGAGGTCTTCGTCGATCCGTTGCCGAGCACGAGGGCCAGAAGCTCGGTCGGGCAGAGAACGGAGACCCCCTTGGCGAAGGCCTTCTCCCGCGGGCGATGCTGGCGCGGGGGCGCCGCGACCTTTCCGCTTCGTGCGCCGGGCCAGGCGGCGGGGGCGTGGAGCTCCTGCGCGGATTCGTGGAACGCAGACATACGTTGAGCCTGACGAGGAGGACGGGGACAGCTCAGACGCGAATGCGGACGCGCCGCCCGACGATTTGGATGCGGCCCTCTGCGAGCAGGGCCAACGCCTTCGGGTAGAGCGCGTGCTCTTGCTCCAGGATGCGCGCGGAGAGAGTGGCGACCGTGTCGCCGTCTTCGACGGGCACCGTCGCTTGCAGGACGATCGGGCCGTGATCGACCTGTTCGTCGACGATATGGACGGTGCATCCCGCCACCTTCACGCCGTACTGAAGCGCCGCTTGCTGCGCGTCGAGCCCGGGAAATGAGGGAAGCAGCGCGGGGTGGATGTTCAGGACGCGTCCCCTGAAGGCCTCGACCAGGAGCGGCGAAAGACGCCGCATGTAGCCCGCGAGGCAGACGATGTCGACGCGGTGCCTCGTGAGGACCTCGAGCACGGCGCGCTCGTGGGCCTCGCGAGGCTTGACGCCCTTGTGATCGACGACGGCGGTCTCGATCCCCCACTCCCGGGCCGTCGTTAGCCCGGCAGCAGCAGGAACGTTTGAGATCACGACCGCAGCCACGGCGGGGACGCGCCCGTCGCGCATCGCCGTGACGAGCGCGACCATGTTCGAACCGCGCCCGGAGATCAGGATCCCCACGCGGGGTTTCCCGATCTCAGGCATAGATCACGTTGCGCTCCCCGGCAACGATGGCGCCGATGCGGAAGTGTCTCTCGCCCGCGGCGTCGAGCTGGGACTCGAAGGCGGAGGCCTTGTCGGGGGCGATCACGCAGACCATCCCGACGCCCATGTTGAACGCGCGGTACATCTCGACGTCGGTGACGCGGCCGATCCGCTGCATGACCGTAAACACAGGGAGCACGGGCCACGTGCCGCGATCGATCCGTGCTGCCGTCTTTTCGGGGAGAATTCGCGGCAGATTGTCGGTCATGCCTCCGCCGGTGATGTGCGCGAGTCCGCGAACCAACCCCGCGGCGACCGCACCTTTGAGCGCGGCGAGATACGATCGGTGCTCGGCAAGCAGGGCGGCCCCGATCGTGGCGGGCAGCCCGTCAACGACGTCTCCCGGCCTCTTACCCGCCACCTCGAAGAAGATCTTCCGTGCGAGCGAAAAGCCGTTGGTGTGGAGTCCGGCACTGGGGAGCGCGTAGAGAACGTCCCCGACGCGGATCGCGCGGCCGTCGATCACGTTGGGCTTGTCGACGAGCCCCACGATGAATCCGGCGACGTCATACGCGCTGCCGGCGTAGAACCCTGGCATCTCGGCGGTCTCCCCGCCGAGCAGTGCGCAACCGTTTTCGCGGCAACCCGCGGCGATCCCTTCGACGATCGACGCGAGCACCGAAGGCACGAGCCGCCCGGTCGCCACGTAGTCGAGGAAGAAGAGTGGCGTGGCGCCCTGCACCAGGATGTCGTTGACGCAGTGATTGACGAGATCGCGCCCCACCGTGTTGTGAATTCCCGTCATGCAAGCGACGTCGAGCTTGGTTCCGACCCCGTCGCACGAGGCGACGAGGACCGGTTCCTTCATGCCGGCGAGGTCGGGGGCGAACATCCCGCCGAACGACCCGAGATCGGCCAGGACGCCTTTCGTCCGAGTTGCCAGGAGCATCGCCTTGATGCCCCGCAATGCCGCGTCCTGGGCGTCGATGTCGACGCCGGCGTCGCGGTACGTCAGGCCGGGGTCTTTTCGATCGCTCATCCGGCTTCATCCTATCGCGACGAGCGCGCGGCAGGCGCCCTACGACCTTCGGGCCGAGGTTACCCGGACGCAACTACCGCCGCGACTTTTCGAAGAGCTTCAGCTGGCCCTCGACTTCCGCGGGCAGCGGGACGGGATGCTGGTCGGTCCAGCATGCGGTGCAATAGTGATCGGGGTCGTCGCCGATCGCGCCCATCATGCCCGCAAGGCTCAGGTAGCCCAGGGAATCCGCACCGACGAAGCGCCGGATCTGCTCGACGGTTTTCCTCGAGGCGATCAACTCTTCGCGACGCGGCGTGTCGATCCCGTAGTAGCAGGGGCCGATCGTCGGCGGGCACGAGATGCGCAGGTGCACCTCTTTCGCCCCGGCATCCCGGCACATCTGGACGATCTTCTGGCTCGTGGTCCCCCGCACGAGGCTGTCGTCGATCAGGGCGATCCTCCTCCCGGCGAGCGTTTCCCGGACCGGGTTCAGCTTCACGCGGACACCGAAGTTCCGGATCTGCTGCGAAGGCTCGATGAACGTCCGCCCGACGTAGTGGTTGCGCACCAGCCCCAGCTCGAACGGGATCTTGGAGGCGGCGGCATAGCCCAAGCCGGCGAACGTCCCCGAGTCGGGGACGGGGACGATGAGGTCGACGTCCGCCGGCTGCTCGTTCCACAGCGCGGCGCCCAGGCGCTTTCGAACCGCCTGCACCGACTGGCCGAAGATCGTGCTGTCGGGACGCGAGAAGTAGACGTGCTCGAACGCACACGGTGCGGGGCGCGTCACTGCAAACGGCTTGAACGAATGGACGCCGCCGACGTCGATGACGACGACCTCCCCGCGCTCGACGTCGCGCACTTTCTCGGCTCCCAGAAGGTCGAACGCACAAGACTCGCTCGCGACGACGGTGGCGCCATCGACCCGCCCGAGCGACAGCGGACGAAACCCCATGGGGTCCCTCACCGCGACGAGTCGCCCCGGAACGAGGAACAGGAGGGAATACGCGCCGCGGACCTGGCGGACCGCCTCGACGATCGCATCGACGACATCGGGAGCGCGTGAACGGGCGATGAGGTGGAGCAGGACCTCGGTATCGGTCGTCGTTTGGAAGATGGCGCCGTCGCCCTCGAGCTCGGACCGGACCGAGGCGGCGTCGACCAGGTTGCCGTTGTGGGCCACCGCGATCGGTCCGCGATGGTGCCGTAACAGGAAGGGCTGGGCGTTTTGGGGGTTCGAGTCGCCGGAGGTGGAGTAGCGCACGTGGCCGATAGCGATCGGGCCCGGGAGCTCCTCGATCACCTCGCGCGAGAACACGTCGGCGACGTGCCCCATCCCCCCCCGTCGCGTGAGATCGGGGCCCTCCGCGGCGACGATCCCGGCGGATTCCTGTCCGCGATGCTGCAACGCATAGAGGCCGAGGTAGGACAGCTTGGCGGCTTCGGGGTGCCCGAAGATGCCGACGATGCCGCACACGATTTCACCCCTCGGTCATTCGGTGGTGATGCTACCCATTGATTGTAGCAACCGCGTCAATCAGCCCCGAAGGCCCGCGCATAGATCGTATCGACGTGCCTCAACGTCCGCGTCGCGTCGAAGCACGCTGACAGCTCGGCGGGCGGAAGCGCGGCGGCGACCTCGGGATCGGCGGCGAGCAGCTCGCGAAACGAGCCTTTTCCCGCCCAGACGTCCATGGCGATCCGCTGGACGGTGCCGTAGGCCGTCTCGCGGGGCCAGCCCGCCGCGGCCAGCGCCAGGAGGACGGCCTGCGAGAAGACAAGCCCCTTCATGCGCCCCAGGTTCTCGGCCATCCGCTCCGGGTAGACGAGGAGCCCGTCGAGAATGCCGGTCATGCGGTGCATCATGCTGTCGCAAAGCGTGGTGGCGTCGGGGAGCATCACGCGCTCGACGGAGGAGTGGGAGATGTCGCGCTCGTGCCAGAGGGGGATGTCCTCGAGCGCCGGCTGCACGTAAGCGCGCACGAGCCGCGCAAGCCCGGAGACGTTTTCGCAGCCGACCGGGTTACGCTTGTGCGGCATCGAGGACGAGCCCTTCTGGCCCGCGGCGAAGGGCTCTTCCACCTCGCGCACGTCGGTGCGCTGGAGGTGGCGGATCTCGGTCGCGATGCGATCGAGCGAGGACGCGAGGATACCCAGGCAGGCGACGAGCGCCGCGTGCCGGTCGCGCGGGATCACCTGCGTCGCGAGCGGCTCGCACTTCAAGCCCAGCTTGGTCAAGACCTCGGCTTCGATCGTGGGATCCAGGTGCGCGTACGTCCCGACCGCCCCGGAGAGCTTGCCGAAACGGATCTCCTCGCGCGCCGCCGTCAGCCGCGCCCGATTGCGCGTCATCTCGAGGTACCAGCCGACGAACTTCAACCCCAGAGTGTAGGGCTCGGCGTGGATGCCGTGCGTGCGGCCGACCATCACCGTGAGCTTGTGCTCGACCGCGCGCCGTTTCAGCACGGCCAGCATGCCCGTCAGACCCGCGAGGAGGATGTCGCACGCCCTCAAGAGAAGAAGCGCCAATCCGGTGTCGACGACGTCCGACGAGGTGAGACCGTAGTGGATGTGGCGCGACGCCGGGCCGACGTGCTCCGCGACGCTCGTCAAGAACGCGATGACGTCGTGCTTGACCTCAGCCTCGATCGCGGCGATCCGGGGGACGTCGAACGCGGCCTTGGCACGAATCGTGGCGAGATCGTCCGCAGGGACGAGCCCGCGCCCTGCTAAGGTCTCGGTCGCCGCCAGCTCGACGGCGAGCCAGGCGCGGTATTTTTCCTCGTCGCTCCATAGGGCGGCCATCTCGGCCCTCGTGTACCTCGGGATCATCGCTTCAGATCTCCACCGCGGGCGAAGGCTGTCTGCGTGACGCCACGCGCATGACGTAGCGGCTCCGGCCCGCTGCGGCCAAGGCGGCCGCGACCGTCTGCCGTGCCTTGGCTGCGGTATTGTTGCTTTCCGAAAGATGCGCCAGGATCACGGCCTGGCATGCGGCGTCCGCCGTCGCCGCGAGCAGCGTCGCCGCCTCCGCGTTCGAGAGATGGCCGAGCCGCCCCCCGATCCTCTGCTTGAGCGCCCAAGGGTAGGGCCCGCGCACCAGCATGTCGTCGTCGTGGTTGGCCTCAACGACGAGCACGTGGCAGCCGCGCAAGCGCTCGACGACGAGCGTCGTCGCGTGGCCGAGGTCGGTCGCGATCCCGACGCGCAGTCCTTCCGCTTCGAGCACGAACCCGACGGGGTTGACCGCGTCGTGAGGGATCGCGAACGGATCCACCTTCACGCCGTCGGCATCGAACGGGACTCCCGGCTCGAACGGGTGCCATGCTCCGACGTGCCGCGGCGCGAGGTTCAGCGCCGCGAGCGTCTCGGGCGTCGTGAACACGGGCACGCGGTGCTTCACCGCGAACCGCTCGAGGCCGCGCGCGTGGTCGTGGTGCTCGTGCGAGAGAAGGATCGCGGTCAGCAAGGCAGGCGCCACACCCACCGCCTCGAGACGCAAGGTGAGCTCGCGCGCGGAGAGGCCGGCGTCGACGAGGAGACGCCGCGCGCCGAACGCCACGAGCGTGGCATTGCCGGTCGAGCCGCTTCCCAAGGGGACGACGCGCAGCATCACCGGATCCCGGTGTGCCCGAAACCTCCGGCGCCGCGCGCGGTCTCGGGAAGCTCCTCGACCGCTTCGAGCTCGACGTCGGGGAGCCTTTGAATGACCATCTGCGCGATGCGGTCGCCCCGCGCGATGGTCACCGCGTCCGCTCCGTGGTTGACGACGATCACCCCCACCTCGCCGCGGTAGTCGGCGTCGATCGTCCCCGGGCTGTTGAGAAGCGTGACCCCCGCGCTGAGGGCGAGCCCGCTGCGGGGACGGATCTGCGCCTCGAAACCGGGCGGCACGGCAATCGCGACGCCGGTCGGAACCAGCGCCCTCCCACCGGGGGGAACGACGAGCGGATCGTCGACGCAGGCGCGCAGATCGAAGCCGGAAGCATGGCCGGTCGCGCGCGCAGGGAGCGGGAGGTCTAGGGCTTCCGGAAGGCGGCGGATGCTCACCTTGAGGTGCGAAGCCGCTTGACTGTACGTGCGATCGCTCACAGCGCGAACCCCGCTCGAATCGCTTTGAGCGTGCGGGTGCGTCCGACGGCGGCCAGCGCGGGCGTTCCAGGCCGGAAGACCCGTCGCGCCATGCGATGGACGTCCGCACGCGTCACGCGATTGAGGCGCTCGAGGATCTCCGTCATCGAGAACGTGCGGCCGTGGTACATCTCCTGCCGCGCGAGGTTCGACATGCGGCTCGAGGTCGACTCGAGCGAGAGCATGAGGCTCCCCTTCAGGTGCTCCTTGGCGACCTCGACTTCGCGCGCGCTCGGTCCCTTGACGCGCAGCTCGCGCAACTCGTCGCGGACGACCGAGAGGAGCTCGTCCCCCTTGTCGGGACTCGTGCCGGCGTAGACCATCAGCACGCCGGCGTCCCGGAACGCGTTCACCGCGGAGTAGACGCTGTAGGCGAGTCCGCGCTCTTCCCTGACTTTCTGAAAGAGCCGCGAGGACATCGTGCCGCCCAAGAGCGCGTTCAGGACGAACAGCGGATAACGGTGAGCATGCCGCTCCGGAAACGTGGGGACGCCCAACAGCAAGTGGAGCTGCTCCAGCTCTTTCTTGTCCCGCGTGACGATTCCGCCGCGCGATCGCGGCTGCAAGCCGGCTGGCGCTTGCCGTCCGCCCCGCGGCATGCGGCCGAAGGACTTGGCCGCCAGACGCGCGAGCGTCGCGTGGCGGAGGTTCCCCGCGGCGACGATCAAAATGTTGTTGGGGACGTAATTCTCGCGAAAGTAGCCGAGAAGCCGCTTGCGGCTCAAGCCGGCGACGGTTTGCTCGGTACCCTGGATCGGCCGTCCCAGCGCGTGCCCCGGATAGAAGTGGGTCGAGAACATGTCGTAGACCAGCTCCTCGGGGGCATCCTCGACCATCCGGATCTCCTCGACGATCACCTTCCGCTCGCGCTCGAGCTCGGTCGCATCGAAGAGGGGGCGCAGGACGATGTCCGAGAGCAGTTCGACCACGTCGCCGAGGTGGGCGTCCAGGACCTTCGCGTAGAAGCAGGTGTACTCCTTCGACGTGAAGGCGTCCATCTGCCCGCCGATCGAATCGACCGCCAGCGCGATCTCCCGCGCCGAACGGCTCTCGGTTCCCTTGAAGACCAGGTGCTCGATGAAATGGGAGGCCCCATTCAACGACGGCGGCTCGTGACGGCTCCCCCGGCGCAGCCAGACCCCTAAGGTCACACTGCGGACGTGCGGCATGCGCTCGGTGAGCAGCGTGATCCCGTTCGGCAGGGTTTCCTTGCGGATCGTCCCACGGGTCATCGGGGAGGCCTCGGGGCGCGCGCCGCGCGGGTCTTTGTGGCTCAAGGGGCGGGAGTATATCAGGC
>JAYUCM010000058.1:0-5870 GCA_043740355.1 Acidobacteriota bacterium
GCGCGAGGTCGTCTTCTGCTCGATCGAGATCGCCGGCGACAACCCCTCGATCGACTCGACGTCCGGCTTCTCCATCATCTCGAGGAACTGCCGCGCGTACGCCGACAGCGACTCGACGTAGCGGCGCTGCCCTTCGGCGTAGAGCGTGTCGAAGGCCAGCGACGACTTCCCGGAGCCCGAGACGCCGGTGATGACGATGAACTTGTTACGCGGGATCGTGAGATCGATGCGCTTGAGGTTGTGCTCCGCCGCACCGCGGATGACGATCTCGGTCATGGCCATGTTGGGGTCCCGTCCCGAAAGGAACGAGATTCTAGCAGCGCTAGCTCTTCCCCTGCGGCATGACCAGGAGCGCCGCCCCCGCCACGACCGCGATCACGCCCGCCCAGATCGGAAGATCGATCGTCTTTTTCTCTTTGACCGTGAAGTCGATCGGGCCGAGGTGGGCGGTGTGTCTTTCCGAGGTGTAGGTGAACCCCCGGTAGATGAGCATGAGGGTGCCGCCGGCCAACAGGACGATTCCGAGAAGCTTGCGTATGTTCATGCGCTACTCATACCACGACTTGTCCCAGCCCTTGCTAGAATCCCGGCGTGAAATCTCCGGTCGCGGCCATCGCTTGCGTTTCGCTCGTCGTTTCGCTCGCCGTCGCGAAGCAACCCCAGGGGCCGGCGGTGTATGACCCCGACCCCACCCCGCCCGGAGCCGGGAAGCTTTCGGGCGAGACGTGGAGCAAGGAGTCGCCGTCGGCTGCCCTCTGGCTGACGCGCATCGACGAGGAGACCCGCACCGGGTTCGTGCGCAAGCGCGCGGGCCTCGCGGTCGACCCGTTCATGACGACGCCTGGGCGAAAGACCGGCGGCTTCCTGGCGTTCCACGTCCTGGTCGAGAACAAGACGGAGACGCGGCTCGTGTTCCAGCCCCAGGCGTGCCGCCTCCAGACGAGCTGGAAGGACTTCCAGGCGCCCCTCGACCTCCCGACGATCATGGCGGCCTTCGCGATGGTGGACCGGCCGACGCCCCCGGGGATCGAGCGGATTCGCAACGCGATCATCGACGGCGAACTCGTGCTGGGACCCGGCGAGAGGCGCGACGGGCTCTTCATCTTCCACGCTTTCGACCCGACGGTGAAGACCTTCCAGATCGACGTCGGAGCGACGCTGACACGCGGCGAGGGCTTCGCTTTCAGCGCGTTCTACAAGAAGCGGAAGAAAAAGTGACGGCGCGGCGGCTGGACGGCGCGGCCGCGGCCAAGGCGATCGTCGAAGAGGTCGCGCGAGGCGTCGCTTCGTTGCGCCGGGACGCGGGCGTGACCCCGGGGCTGACCGTCGTCCTCGTCGGAGAGCATCCCGCGTCGATGGCCTACGTGCGCGGAAAGGAAAAGGCCGCGCGCGAGGCCGGAATGCGCTCCGAGGTGCTGCGCCTGCCCGCATCGACGGGGGAGCGCGAGATCGTCGCGACCGTTCGGCGGCTGAACGCGAACCCGCTCGTGCACGGCATCCTCGTGCAGCTCCCGTTGCCGCCCGGCGTGGACGCGTCGACCGTCCTCGAGACGATCGATCCGTTGAAGGACGTCGACGGTTTCCACCCGGTCAACGCCGGGCGTTTGCTCCTCGGGTTGCCCGGGGTGCTTCCGTGCACTCCCGCCGGCGTCGTCGCCCTGCTGAAGCGTCACGCGGTCCCGCTCGACGGGAAGCGCGCGGTGGTGCTCGGCCGCAGCAACATCGTCGGCAAGCCGATGGCGATCCTGCTGCTGCGGGAGAACTGCACCGTGACGATCGCGCATTCGCGGACGGACGACGTCGCCGCGATCGCCGCCGGGGCGGACATCCTGATCGCGGCGATCGGACGTCCCGGCTTCGTCCGCGCAGGATTCATCAAGCCCGGCGCCGCCGTCGTGGACGTCGGCATCCACACGCTGACCGTCGAAGCGGAGGCGCGCGAATTGTTCGGGGAGGACGACGCGAAGCTGCGCACGCTGCGGGAGAAGGGATCGGTGCTCTGCGGCGACGTGCACCCCAGGGAGGCCGCGGCGCGCGCGGGCTGGCTCTCTCCCGTTCCGGGGGGCGTCGGGCCGATGACGATCGCGATGCTTCTCGCGAACACCCTCGAGGCCGCCAAGCGATGCTCCGCGTCGGCCTGACCGGCGGCCTGGCGGCGGGGAAGAGCACCGTCGCTGCGTTCTTCCGCGAGCTCGGCGCCTTCCACGTCGATGCCGATCTCATCGCGCACGAGCTGCTCGCACCGGGCGGCGGCGCCGCGGGCGACGTCGTCGCGCGCTTCGGCGCGGGCATCGTCGGAGCCGGCGGCGCCATTGACCGCAAGGCGCTCGCTGCGATCGTGTTCGCCGACCCGCGGGCGCTCGCCGACCTGAACGCGCTCGTCCACCCGAGGGTCCGCGAGGAGATCGCGCGGCGCATCGCCGCCGAAGCCTCCGGAGCGTCGCCGTCGCCGGTAGCGTTGGTCGACGCCGCGCTCCTCGTCGAGAGCGGCATCCACCGGGAGCTCGACGCCCTAATCGTCGTCACCTGCCGCGAGGCGACGCAAATCGCGCGAGCCGTCGCGCGCGGAGGGATTTCGGAGGGCGAGGCGCGCGCCCGTATCGCGGCGCAGGCTCCTCTTCCGGAGAAGCTCGCCTCGGCGGACTACGTCATCGACAACCACGGCCCGCTCGAAGACACCAAGCGGCAGGTTCGGGCCGTGTGGAAGGCCCTGAACTCTCAGCGCTGAGGGTCTTCGGACTCGCGCTCGGCGGCGTCGAGCGTGGCGTCGCTGACCACCTCGTCGAGTACCGCACGGGCGCGCTCGATGTCCTCCGCCTCGACGACGAGCTGCACGCCCGACGAGAAGTCGAGCGACGGCGTCAAGCCGCCTCGTTCTTCGGCCGAAACCGCGGCAGCGATCCCTTCGGCCTCGAGGAGCGAACGCGCGATCTCGGCTTCGCCGCGGTTGGAGAACGTTCGGACGATGGTGGGATCGTTCATCAGGCACCTACCTTCACGCCCGCGCCTTCATGGCTCTTGACGAGCTTGATTCGATTGGCCTCGTCGACGAGGACGACCTTCGGGACGTGGCTACCGATCTCGCTTTCGTCCATCGCGGCGTACGCCGCGACGATCACCTTGTGTCCGACCGAAACGAGCCGGGCGGCCGCGCCGTTGACGCAGCACGCGCCGGAGCCGCGCGGGCCCTCGATGAGATACGTCGAGAAACGGCTGGCGTTGTCGACGTCGTAAACGTCGATCCGCTCGAAGGCGTGCATGCCGCAGGCATCCATGAGGTCGCGGTCGAGCGTGAGGCTCCCCTCGTACTCCACGTCGCACTCCGTGACCGTGATCCGGTGGACCTTGGCGCGAAGCATCTCGCGGGTCATGTCTGTACTCCTCTCCTCGGGGTCGCCCCCGTGACTGGGGTGGGCGCCTCGATTCGCAAAAGCAGTTTAGGATCGCAAGACGACGTTGTCGATGAGCCGGGTCGACCCGGCAAAAACGGCCACGACGAGGAGGATCGCCCCCTGCACCTTCGTGACGGGCTCCAACCTCTCGGGGTCGACCAGCTCGACGTAATCGATCCGCAGGAGCGGCGCCTCCACGAGGACGGCCTTGCCGGCGGCGAGCAACTTGCCGGGGTCGCGTTCCCCCGCCTCGAGGGCCGTCCGGACCGCCTCGAGCGCCCGGGGGATAGCCCGCGCCGCACGCCGTTCGTCGGGCGTCAGCAGCACGTTCCGGCTCGACATCGCCAGGCCGTCCTCCTCGCGCTTGGTGGGGAGGACGAGGACCTCGACGTCCATCATCAGGTCGCGCGCAAGCGTCTTGATGACGAGCGCCTGTTGGGCGTCCTTCTGTCCGAATGCGGCGACGTCGGGAGCGACGATTCCGAACAGCTTGGTCACCACGGTCGCGACCCCGCGAAAGTGGCCCGGCCGGCTCTTCCCTTCGAGCTTGTCCGATAGGCCCGCCACCTCGACGAACGTCGCCGCCCCGGGCGAGTACATCTCGTCGGGCTCGGGAGCGAAGAGAATGTCCACGCCCTCGCGCGCGAGGACGTCGGCGTCGCGCACGAGGTCGCGCGGGTAGCGCGCGAAGTCCTCGCTCGAGCCGAACTGCGTCGGATTCACGAAGATCGAGACCACGGTGAGATCCGCCTGCGCCTTGATGCGCCGCACCAGCGAGAGGTGCCCGTCGTGCAAGGCCCCCATGGTGGGGACCAACCCGACGGTCTTCCCGTCGGCGCGCGCGACGGCGCGGGCCTCCTTCATGGCGCGCACGCGCCTCACGATGTCCATCAGCCGTAGCTCTCGTCGCGCGATGGAAAGGTCTTCGCGCGGACGTCTTCGGCCCAGCGCCGGATCGCCTCGGTCGAGGTGGCGTGAAGGTCGGCGTAGCGGCGGACGAACTTGGGCACCGCGTCCGGGAGCATGCCGAGCAGGTCGTGGATGACCAAGACCTGACCGTCGCAGCTCGGTCCGGCGCCGATCCCGATCGTCGGCACCGCGACCGCCGACGTGACGCGAGCCGCCAGATCCGACGGGATCCCCTCGAGGACGATCGAGAAAACGCCGGCCTCGGCGATCGCCGACGCGTCCTCCACGAGCTCGGCGGCGGCTTCCGCGGCGCGCCCTTGGACCTTGTAGCCGCCCATCCTGAGAACCGATTGGGGCGTCAGCCCGAGGTGCCCCATCACCGGAATCTCGGCGTCGACGAGCGCACGCAGAACCTCGAGCCGCTTCCGTCCTCCCTCGATCTTCACGCCGTCGGCAGCAGCCTCGCGCACGAACCGCGCAGCGTTCTCGACCGCGGCCGCCGCGCCCACGTGGTACGACAGCCACGGCATGTCCACGACGAGGAGCGCTTCGCGGCGACGCCTGGAGACGGCCTTGGCGTGGTGCACCATGTCGTCCATCGTGACGGGCAGCGTCGAGTCGTAGCCCAGCTCGACCATCCCGACGGAGTCGCCGACGAGCAACATGTCGACGCCGGCGGCCTCGGCCGCGGCGGTCGTCATCGCGTTGTAAGCGGTCAGAACGACGAGGGGTTGTCCGGACCCCTTGCGGGCCCGAAAGGCGGGAATGGTCATCATCGGCGGCCTCCTGATCTGCCCGCTCTTTCGGGAGTCGAGCGATGTTGGCCTAGGGGTCAGGTCTCCCAATGAGTCATTCGCAGACCGCGAATGACTCAATGGGAGACCTGACCCCGATCACCTAAGCAGACGAACTCAGAGGTCGATAATACTGCACGCCCCGTTCCATCCGCCGGATCTGAGAAATCAAGTCGTCGAGCTCCTTCTCGTGGTGCACGAAATCGATCTGGTTGGTGTCGATGACGAGAAGGGGGGTCTGGGTGTAGTTGAAGAAGAAGTAGTTGTACGCCTTCGCGACCTCGGCGACGTACGCCTCGGAGATCTCGGCCTCGTAATCGCGCTTGCGGCGCTTGATGCGCTCGATCAGCCGCGGCGTATCCGCCTGAAGGAAGATGACGAGATCCGGTTTCGGCGCCTGCGGCTCGAGCATCGCGTAGAGCTTGTCGTAGATCAGGAGCTCCGAGTCGTCGAGATTCAGGTAGGCGAAGATCTTGTCCTTCGGGAAGATGTAGTCGCAGATCGTGACCTGGGAGAAGAGCGTGCGCTGCGACAGCTCCATCAATTGCCTGTAGCGGGAAAGCAAGAAGAACAGCTGCGCCTGGAACGCCGCGCCGGTCTTGTCGAGATAGAAATCGCGCAGGAAGGGGTTCTCGACGCGCTCGAGGACCTTGTGGGAGTCGAACTTCTTCACGAGGAGCTCGACGAACGAAGTCTTGCCGACCCCGATCGGGCCTTCGACGGCGATCGAACGGAATTTCATAGAGCGGGCGAGTATACGGGGAGCGTTTCCGGC
>JAYUCM010000059.1:0-5867 GCA_043740355.1 Acidobacteriota bacterium
CTTCGATGGGAACGACGCCGACCTGCTCTCCTTCGGCGCCGATGAGACGGACGGGACTGAGGCGGATCTGTTGGTTCACGCGGACGTTGTCGTCGATGCGGCACCTCCTTGAAATGACCCGATGGGAGCCCACCTCCCATTTCGAGCGAAAAACGTGGCGGAATATAGCACCAGGCGTTGAATTAGGGGACACGCCCCCTATTTCAGGCGCCTGCCCTCGTGAGTGACCGTGACGACCGTGTGGATCCCCCCGCGGACGAAGAAGTCCCCGACAACCTCCAGGAAGCGCGGCCGGAGCGTCTTGACGAGGTCGTCGAGAATGCGGTTCGTGACGGTCTCGTGGAAGTGCCCTTCGTTGCGGAACGACCAGAGGTAGAGCTTCAGCGACTTCAGCTCGACACACGTGCGGTCGGGAATGTAGCGGATGGCGATCGTGGCAAAGTCGGGCTGGCCGGTTCGGGGACACAGGCAAGTGAACTCCGGACAGGTGAACGCGATCGTGTAATCCCGCGTGGGTTGCGGGTTCGGGAACGTCTCGAGCTTCTTTCGAGGTTTCGACGGCATGGTCAGCGCAGGTCGGACAGCTTGACGCGAATGTCGCGTCGCTTGTCGGTCCGCCCGTCGGTGACGCTCAACCGGACCGTCGCGCCGACCCCCGCGGCCTCGAAAACGTCGAAGAGGTCTTGCTGGCTGCGGACCTTCTTGCCGTCGACGGCGACGATCACATCGCCCAAGACGGGGCGGCGCGAGCGCGTGAGCGTGATTCCGGTGAGCCCGGCCTCGCCGCTCGGCGAGCCGTCTTCGACCTGGTAGATCGCCACACCCTCGATTCCGTTCGAGCGCGCGATGGCGTCCGAGACCAGGCTCGCGCCCAAGATTCCGGGCTGCTTGATGCGCCCGTACTTGATGAGCTGCGGCAGAAGCCGGCTCACCGTATCGACAGGCACCGCAAAGCTGATCCCGGCGGAAGCCCCGCTGGGCGAGTAGATCGCCGAGTTGATTCCGATGAGTCGCCCCGACGAGTCGAGAAGCGGACCGCCGGAGTTCCCCGGATTGATGGCGGCGTCGGTTTGGATGACGTCGCGGATGCGCCGGCCGGACGGCGAGCGGAGTTCGCGCCCGAGCCCGCTGACCACGCCGGTCGTCAGCGTATGATCGAAACCGAAGGGATTCCCGACCGCGAGCACACGCTGACCCACCACCAGATCGCCCGAGCGTCCGACGACGAGCGGGACCAACCGCCCCGCGGGTGCATCGACCTTGAGCACCGCAAGGTCCTTGTCGGGGGCGGCGCCGACGAGGGCCGCGTCGTACTCCGCATCGCCCAACGTCACCGAGAACTTCGTGCCGTCCTCGATCACGTGGTAATTCGTGACGATGTGCCCCTCCTTGTCCCAGACGAAGCCGCTCCCCGTCCCCGCCGGCGTGTCGACGGCGTCGAAGGAGAAGAAGTCGACCTGGCGGGTGTAGTTGGTGATGAAGACGACCGAGGCGGACGCACGGCGGAAGACGTCGATGTCTCGGCGCTCTTCGGCCGAGAGCCCTTCGGGGAGTGGCGCTTCGGGAAGCGGCGCCGCTCCGCGGCATGCCGTGACCGCGCCCACCAAGAGCAGCGCGGCGTGCGCGGCGTGCCGCATCACTTCGACGGCCCGAGGGTCTTCACGTGCGCGGCAACGGCCCGGAGCTGCTCTTGCTTCAGCCTGCTGCGGTACCCGGGCATTTTCCCCTTGCCCGCCGCGGTGATCTGGGCGATCGATTCTTCGCTCCAGGCAATCTGGAACTCGGGATCGCTGAAGTTCTTCGAGCCCTTGCCCGGCGGCTTGGCGACGCCTTCCTTGCCGTGACACTGCGCGCACTTGGTGTCGTAGAGGAACTTCCCCTCGTTGGCGGCCAATGCCAGCGCGAGAATCGACGCTAGTGGCGCGATGCGCATCGGTGCGTTCTCCCCGGGTTGTACCCGAAGGGATTCTACCGTGCGGAGGTCCGGACCGACAGCACGGCACACGGCGCCTCGCGGAGGACCCTCTCCGCCACCGAGCCGAAGACGAGATGCCGCCAGCCGGTCCAGCCGTGCGTTGCAAGCACGATCAGGTCCGCCTTTTCCGCGGTGGCGATCCGGCCGATCTCGGCGGCCGCGGCGCCGCGCCCGACGAGGCCTCGCACGGTCACGCCGTGCGCGTGCTTCGTGGCCACCAGCTCCAGGCGCCGCTCGACCTCCTGACGCACCTGGGTCTCGTAGTCGGGAAGCGGGAGCGAGGCGAGGCCGAAGTCGGCGTACGGAGGGATGTCCCAGGGCGTAGGTGTGTCCACGGGGAGGACGTGAACGAGGAGCAACTCGGCGTTGAAGTGCGAGGCGATCTCGGCCGCGACCGGAAGCGCTTCGAGCGAGATTTCGCTGAAGTCGGTCGTCGCGAGGATGCGTCGGAAGGGAAGCATGGCCGGCCCTCCGTCGATAAGCCTACCCTCGACGATCGGGACGGACCAAGGGGTTTCGGACCGGTTCGGTGGGCTGCGGGATGGAATAGCGCCGATTCTCGAACCACGTCCCGACCGCGACCGCGAGGAGCGTCAGGAAGAAGCACAGCGAGAACCCCGCCACGAACCCGCCGCTGTAGGCCGTCCCCACAGACTGGTAGAACGCCTGCGTGGTCGCCGCAGCGGGGAGCTCCAGTCCGTTGCGCCGGACCTTGAGCAGAAAGCCGACGAGGGCGAGAGAACTCCCTATCACACCGACGACACCGATCAGGATTGACAAGAACCTCTGTCGGCTCGTCATCGCGGAACCTCGCTTCACGTCCCCCGTCGGCGGCGTGCCCAGAAGTATCCGGTGATTGTAGTGCCGCAGCCACTATCATTCTTCGACCATGCGGAGGTCGCGTGGACTCGCTCTCGCGCGGTCCCTACAATGCCCGCCGTGGGACGCGGATGAGGCTCAATTCCGGACTTTCGGCCTATCAACGGCGGCGTAGCCGCGTCGTTGGCGTCGGAGACGTCCCACTGGGCGGAGACCATCCGATCCGGGTTCAGTCGATGACGACTCCTCCCACGACCGATACGGCCGCGACGGTCGCGCAGATCGCGCGCTTGGTGGAGGCCGGTTGCGAAATCGTACGCGTCACCGTTCCGACCACGGCCGATGCCGACAATCTGCCGAACATACGGGATGCCATGAAGGCCCTGCGGGTCGCGGTGCCTCTCGTAGCGGACGTCCACTTCGCGCCGGCCGTCGCCATGAAGGCGGTCGAGCACGTCGAGAAGATCCGTGTCAATCCCGGGAGTTTCGCCGACGAGAAGCAATTCGCGGTGCGCGAGTACGGGCAGGCCGAATACGACGCCGAACTGATGCGGCTCCATGAGGTCTTCTCGCCGCTGGCGCGTCGCGCGAAGGAGCTCGGCGTCGCAATGCGCATCGGCAGCGAACATGGCTCGCTGTCGGACCGGATCATGAACCGCTACGGCGACTCCCCCGAAGGCATGGTCGAATCCGCTCTCGAGTTCGTCCGCATTTGCGAGGACTGGGGTTACCACGACCTCGTCTTGTCGATGAAGGCGTCCAACCCGGCCCTCGTGCTCGACGTCTATCGGCTGTTGACGCGCCGCATGAGCGCTCTCGGCATGGACTATCCGCTGCACATCGGCGTCACCGAGGCCGGAGATGGCGAGGACGGCCGCATCAAGTCGGCGCTCGGAATCGGCGTGCTTCTCGAAGAGGGGATCGGCGACACCATACGCGTCTCCCTGACCGAGGATCCGGTTGCCGACGTCCCGGTCGCGCTCGCGCTGGTGGCCCCGTACAACGCCAACCTCGCGCTCGCCAGCGGGCCGCCGTCGGGATCGTGGGCCTCCCTGCGGCTGCGCGCGAGCGAGCTCGCGCGGCCGTTTCAGCGGACGAGCCGCAGCGTCGCCGCCGGGCCGTGCGTCGTCGGCGGGAGCGAGCCCGTCCTCGTCGAAGTGCCGCTGCGCTCGCCGCTTCGAGATCTCGACGCGTTGCGCCGCGAGCTCGACGGCGAGGCCGGCGCGCGGGTTCCCGAGGAGACACGGGCCGAAATCGTCTCGGTTGAGCTCGACGACGCGGAGGAGATCGAGGCCGTGTCCAGCCTGTTGGCCTCGATGGAGCTCGTCGCCCCACGTGTGGCGCTTTCCGCGCGTGTTCCGCCGTTTCTGAGAGGGGCGCTGGACGACGCGGCGTGGGCCCGACTCTTCGCGGCCGCGCACCGCGTGCACGTCGTGGTGTCAGGGCCGCCCGATGCGGCCGCGCTCGCGCTGATGGACCGTCTGTTCCGGCTATCGGCGTCGTCGCGCGCGGCCGTTCTCGTCGAGGCCAGCTCGCGACGAGGCAGCGCCCGTGACGCGATCGAGCTGGCGACCGACGCGGCGCTTCGCGCGGCCGCGTCGGGCGCGCGCGCTATCCTGGCGCTCGACCCGGCGCTCGACCTGACCCCTCTGTTCGCCTATCGGAGACTCGCGGCGGACCTCGCGGCCGCGTCGCTCGCGATCCCCGTCGTCCTGCTCGACCGCCCGACCCTGCGCGGCGCGGACGAAACGTTGGGACCCGCAGCGGCTCTGGGCGGCCTTCTGTGCCAGGGGATCGGCGATGCGATCCACGTCGAGACGGGGTCGGCCGGAAGCGCGCGTCGGCTCGGGTTCAAGATCCTGCAAGCCGCGGGCGTCCGCCTGACGAAGACGGAGTTCATCTCGTGACCGTCGCGCGGACGGACGCTGTTCGACCTCGAGACGACAGCCCAACCGACGCCGCGGCCGAGCGCCGGAGATGGGGAGCTCACAGCGCGGTCTCCTCCCATTCGCGCAGCATCCAGGTGCCCAGCCCGAGCGTTACGAGCGGGCTCGACCGGGCGATCGCCTCGGCCTCGTGAAGGTCCCTGGCCGCGAAGATCTCGAGATAGCCGTCTCCGCGCGGAAACGTCCCCGCGGCGCGGATCTTCCCGGCTGCTTTGAGCTGCGCGAGGTGGGCGAGATGGTCGCGCCGTGCGGGGCCGACGTCGTCCTCGGGCCCGGTGACCAGGATCGTTCGCACGTAGAACGGCATCACAACTCCGCGGTGTCGAGTTGATCGAGACAATGGACGTCGAGGCCGGAATCCACGAGCATCCCGAACCCGCCGTGCGCGATGAGGTATTTCGAGCCGGTGACGGTTCCGGTCGCTCCGAGGAATTGGAGAGTCGTCACGGGCGGATCGTACCATCGGCCGAGTACCGAGTTTTGCTACGATGGCGCGCGGAGGATCCGCCATGAGAATTCAGATCGAGTACTGCACGCAGTGAAACTACAAGCCTAGAGCCGCCGGTCTGGCGGCCGAATTGAAGAAGGTCCTCTCCGTCGAGAGTGAATTGATAGCGAGCGGCGGCGGCGTGTTCGAAATCACGGTGGATGGCAAGAAGTTGTTCTCCAAGAAAGCGCTCGGACGGTTTCCGGAAGACGGCGAGGTTCTCCGGCTGATCCGCCAGGCATGAGCCTCATGGACAAAGCGGTGGCTCTGGCGCTCCCCGCGGTACCCAAGCCGATCGTCGGTTTCTTTTCGAAGCGCTACATCGCGGGCAGCTCGCGCGAAGACGCGTTTCGCGTGGTGCGCGAACTGGAGCGCGAAGGCGCCATGGCCACGCTCGACATTCTCGGCGAGTTCATCTCCTCGCTCGATCAGGCCGACGCGAACACGCGGGCCTACGTCGACTTGGTCCGGCAGGTGGCCGCTGAGAAGCTCGCCGCAACCAACGTGTCGGTCAAGCTGACCGCGCTCGGCCTGCTCCTCGACACGACGCGCTGCCTTGAGAACATGCGCACGCTCGTTCGTGCGGCGGCGGAGACCGACGGATTCGTCCGCATCGACATGGAAGACGCGCAGTGCACGG
>JAYUCM010000060.1:0-14488 GCA_043740355.1 Acidobacteriota bacterium
GCCGGGATCGCATGGCAGCGCCGCCGCTCCCGTCGCGCCGAAGCGCGCAGCGAGGCGCTCGCGCCGCTGCCGGTGATCGACCTGAATCTCGGCCGGACACGCACGCTCTTGCTCGTGTTCCTCGCGGCGACGCTCGTCAACGTCGTCATCATCGCCGTGTCGACTTACAAAGCGGTCGAGGTTATGGACTCCACGAGGTTCTGCGGCACGGCGTGCCACTCGGTGATGACCCCCGAGTACACGACCTACCAGCGCTCGCCGCATTCCCGCGTCCCATGCGTGTCGTGCCACATCGGCCCGGGGACCGGCTGGTTCGTGAAGTCCAAGCTCTCGGGGTCGTGGCAGCTCCTCTCGGTGAACCTGAAGCTCTACCCGCGGCCGATTCCGACTCCGGTCCACAGTCTGCGACCGGCCAGAGACACGTGCGAGCAGTGCCACTGGCCGAACAAGTTCGTCGGCGATCGTTTGAAGGTGATCACGCACTTCCAAGACGACGAAGCGAACACGGCGCTCAAGACGATCCTCCTCCTGCGCGTGGGGGGCATGCAGGGTCGCGCGTCGAAAGGAATTCACTGGCACGTCGATCCCGGGGTGCGCATCCGCTACCGGGCCGACGACAAGCGCGAGACGATCGGCGCGATCGAGCTGACCCGCGCGGACGGAACGACAACGACGTATGCGTCCCCGAACGCTCCGAAGGAAGGGACGTGGCGCACGATGGACTGCATCGACTGCCACAACCGACCGAGCCACATCTACCGGACACCCGAAGACGAGCTCGATCGCTCGATGGCGGAGGGTCGCATCGACCCCACGTTGCCGTTCGTCCGCCGCGAAGGCCTGAGGGCGCTGCAAGCCGGCTACACGTCGCAGGATGAAGCACGAGTCAAGATCGCGGCCGCGCTCGAGACGTTCTACGCGAAGGAGCGGCCAACGGCCGACCGGGCCAAGGTCACCGCCGCCGCCGCCGAGCTGGGCGCCATTTACAGCACGAACGTTTTTCCATCGATGAACATCCGCTGGGGCACCTACCCGAGCCACCTCGGGCACATGAGCTCGCCAGGCTGCTTCCGCTGCCACGACGGCGAGCACGTCGACCCCTCCGGCGCGGCGATCTCCCAAGGCTGCGACAAGTGCCACACCGTGCTCGCGATGGAAGAGCCGAATCCCGAGGTCCTGAAGACCCTCCAGCCTTAGACGCTCCTTCTTCAACGAGCGTAATCGTGAAGTCGCGCCGGCGGCCGCGACGCGCGAAGCGCGTTCGCGATCGCGAGAACGTCGATGACCTCCTGAAAGACCGCTCCTGCGACCGGAGACAGAAACCCGGCGGCCGCGAAGCCCATCCCGGCCGCAGAGAGCGCCATGCCCAAAATCGCGCTCTGAAGCGCGATATGGCGAAGGTGCCGCGCGATGTGGAACAGCTCGTCGACCTTCACGAGAGACGTGTCGAGGAGCACCGCGCCGGCGGCTTCGGCGATGATGTCGCTGCCGCGGCCAAAGGCCAGCCCAACCGTCGCCGCGGCGAGGGCGGGCGCGTCGTTGATCCCGTCCCCGACGAACAGGGTGGGCGCCTTCGCCATCTCCTCGCGGACGATCCGAACTTTGTCTTCCGGGCTCTGACCGCCGAGGACCTCCGTGATGCCGATTCGTCGTGCGAGATCCTGAACCTCGCCCACGCGGTCGCCGGAGACCAGCATTACCCGCTTCACGCCATGGCGCGGCGCCAGATGTTGCACGAGCGAACGGCTGTCCTCCCGCGGCTCGTCACGGAATCGCAACACCGCGGCCAGGGTCCCGTCCACGAGCATCACAGCCTCGAGCCCGGCGGCCGACGCCGGAAGCAGAGCGGCCATCTCGGGATTCCGGGCCCCGATCGCCTTGCGGCCCGTGAGCTCCACGCGCCGTCCGCCGATGCTCCCGGTCAGTCCGAGACCCGGCGGCTCGGCGATCTCGTCGGGAGCGCGCAGCGCGATCCCCTCCTCCCGGGCCGCGACCACGACCGCCGCCGCGAGCGGGTGCTTCGAATACTGCTCGATGCTCGCCGCAAGCGCGAGTGAATCCGCGCGCGTGAGGGTTCCGGTGAGGACCACGTCCGTAAGGACGGGTTTCCCGTAGGTGAGCGTTCCCGTCTTGTCGAAGATGACGGTGCGGCAGCTGTCGAGCCGCTCGAGGACCGCGGGATCCCGCACGATGATCCCGCGGCGCGCCGCAAGTGAGATCCCACCGATGATCGCCACGGGGATGGCCAGTATCAGGGGGCATGGGGTCGCCACGACCAGAACCGAAAGAGCGCGGGTCGCCGAACCGGACACGACGTAGGCGATGACCGCGACGAGCAGCGCGAGGGGCGTATAGAACGCTCCAAGGCGGTCGCCGAGGCGTCGCAAACGGGGGCGGCTCTCTTCGGTACGTTTCATGACCTCCATGATTCCGCTGTACCGCGAGTCGTGCGCGCGCCGCGTCGCTCTGATCGTCAAGACGCTCTCACCGTTGACCGCTCCCGACAGAACGTCCGAACCCGGAGCCTTCGACATGACGTACGGCTCACCGGTCAGATACGACTCATCCATCGGCCCGTGACCTGCGATGACGACACCGTCCACGGGACAGACCTCGTGCGGCAGCACCACGAGCTCGTCCCCCGGCGCGACCGCGTCGATGGACATCGGCTCGATTCCGTCGGGGGACTTCCGATGCGCGATCGAGGGCATACGCGCGGCGAGCGCGCGCAGGACCGTCGAGGCGCGTTTCACCGCGTACTGCTCGAGCGCCTCGCCGCCGGCGAGCATCAGCACGACGATCGCGCCGGCGAGGTACTCGCCGAGAAACGCCGCGGTCACGATCGAGACGCCCGCGAGGAGGTCGGCTCCGAGCTCCCTGTGAGCGAGCTTCGCGATCAGCCCGAAGACGAGCGGCACCCCGCCGAGAACCAGAACCGCGACGAGTGGAACGCAAATCGCGAACGCCGGGGAACCGGGTAGAAAGCGAAGGACGAGGTGCGCCGCGATGCCGGCCAGCGCAATTCCCGCTATGACGAGCGGGAGGACACGGCGGGGCTGCGCGCGGCCGCGCTTGTTGTTGCCACCCACGCTAGCTCACTTGCTCGGCTCCCAACGCCATTCGCTCACCTCGGCCAGGTCATCTCCATGGCGTTCCACGTGCTCTCGATGCTCGACCAGCTTCTCGCGCAGCCACTGCTTGATGTACGCGGTCCGCGGGCCGAGCTGCGGCAGGCGATCGACGACGTCGCCGGCGAGATGGAACCGATCGAGATCGTTGAGCACCGTCATGTCGAACGGCGTGGTCGTCGTACCTTCCTCCTTGTAGCCGCGGACGTGCAGGTTGCCGTGATTCGTGCGCCGGTAGGTCAGCCGGTGAATCAGCCAGGGATAGCCGTGGAATGCGAAGATGATGGGGCGATCCCGTGTGAAGAGAGAGTCGAACTCCTGGTCAGACAGACCGTGCGGGTGCTCTCGCGGCGGCTGGAGCTTCATGAGGTCGACGACGTTGATCACGCGAACCTTGAGCTCCGGCAAATGCGTGCGCAGGAGGCTCACGGCGGCGAGCGTTTCGAGCGTTGGGACGTCCCCGCAGCAGGCCATCACGACATCGGGCTCGCCGCGCTGGTCGTTGCTCGCCCAATCCCAGATGCCGATGCCGGCGCTGCAGTGCTTGACCGCTTGGTCCATGGTGAGCCACTGGGGCGCCCGCTGCTTGCCGGCGACAATGACGTTCACGTAGTGGCGGCTGCGCAGACAGTGGTCCGTCACCGAGAGAAGCGTATTCGCGTCCGGCGGCAGATAGACTCGGATGACCTCAGCCTTCTTGTTCACGACGTGATCGAGGAAGCCGGGATCCTGGTGGGAGAAGCCGTTGTGGTCCTGCCTCCAGACGTGCGAGGTGAGCAGGTAGTTCAGCGAGGCGATCGGATGACGCCATGGGACGTGGCGACTGACTTTGAGCCACTTGGCATGCTGGTTGAACATGGAGTCGATGATGTGGATGAACGCTTCGTAGCAGGAGAAGAACCCGTGACGCCCGGTGAGCAGGTAGCCCTCCAGCCAACCCTGACACAGATGCTCCGAGAGAACCTCCATCACGCGACCGTCGGGTGCCATCGATTCGTCTCCGGAGTGGAGCTCGCCGAGGAATACGCGGTTGGTCGCCTCGAAGACCGGATTCCATCGGTTCGACGCGGTTTCATCGGGGCTGAAGATCCGGAACGTGGCTGGATTGAGCCGAACGATGTCGCGGATCAACGCGCCCTGGATTCGTGTTGCTTCGGCATCCACCGCGCCGGGGAGGGGTACGTCGACCGCGTAATTGCGGTAGTCAGGGAGCTGAAGATCTCGGAGAAGGACACCACCGTTGGCGTTCCGGTTGGCGCCCATCCGGCGGTCGCCCTTGGGTGCCAACTCCGCCAGCTCGGGTCGCAAGCGACCCGACGCGTCGAACAGATTCTCGGGCCGATAGCTCTTCATCCACTCCTCGAGCAGCTCGAGATGCCCGGCACGTTCGAGGTTGGCAATGGGAATCTGGTGGGACCGAAACGTCCCCTCCATCGCCTTGCCATCGACCTTCTTGGGCCCGGTCCAACCTTTCGGCGTCCTTAGGACGATCATGGGCCAGCGTGGCCGGACGGGCTCGGCGGCCGCGCGTGCTTCCTGCTGGATGCGACGGGTCTCGACCACAATCCTGTCCAAAGTGGCCGCCATGACCGGGTGAAGAATCGCCGGATCGTCTCCCTCCACGAAGTGTGGCTCGTACCCGTAACCGCGCAGGAGCTCGGCGAGCTCCTCGTGAGGGATGCGCGCGAGGAACGTGGGGCCGGCGATCTTCGCGCCGTTGAGGTGCAAGATCGGCAGGACGACGCCGTCGCGTGCGGGGTTCAAGAACTTGTTCGAATGCCAGCTCCCCGCAAGCGGCCCTGTCTCGGCTTCGCCGTCTCCCACGACGCACGCGGCGATGAGATCTGGGTTGTCGAGAACCGCCCCAAAGGCGTGTGCGAGCGAGTATCCGAGCTCGCCGCCCTCGTGAATCGAGCCTGGTGTCTCCGGAGCCGTGTGACTTGGAATACCGCCCGGAAACGAGAACTGGCGAAACAACCTCCGGAGCCCGGCCTCGTCCTGGGTGACCTCGGGATAGAGATCCGTGTACGTGCCTTCAAGGTAGGTGTTCGCAACAACTGCGGGGCCGCCATGCCCGGGCCCGGTCACGAAGATCATGTTGAGGTCGTAGCGGCCGATGATGCGGTTCAGGTGCACGTAGATGAAGTTGAGCCCGGGGCAAGTTCCCCAGTGGCCGAGCAGCCGCCGCTTGACGTGCTCGCGTCGCAGGGGCTCGCGCAGAAGCGGGTTGTCGTAGAGGTAGATCTGGCCAACCGAGAGGTAGTTCGCGGCACGAAAGTACGCGTCCATTTTTGCCAGAGCGTCTTTGGGGACAGGTTCGATCATCGGGCACCTGCTTTCGCGCGTGGGTCAGTCTCGAGGATGCGAGCGACGGCCTCTGCGATCACACGTTCCTCATCGGTGCGAATGACGCGAATAGTCACGGTCGCGCCGTCTTGCGAGATGACCGGCACGCCTGCTTCGTTCTTCGAGGGGTCGAGATGGAGGCCGAGGAAGCCGAGCTTCTCGCAGATTCGGGCCCGAATCGTGGCAGCGTTTTCCCCGATCCCCCCGGTGAACACCAGACCGTCGAGTCCACCCATGGCCGCAGCAAGAGCGCCGATCCGCTTCGTGATCTCGTAGCAGAAGAGGTCGATGGCCTCGGCTGCATGGACATCAACGGGCGCGCGAGCCAAGAGGTCTCGAATGTCGGAGCTCACGCCGGAAATCCCGAGGAGCCCGGACTCCCGGTTGACGAGCTGGATGAATCGCTCGGTGCTCATCCCTTCGGTTCGAGCGAGATAGCCGACGATTCCAGGATCCAGATCGCCCGAACGCGTCCCCATCGGAACGCCGGATGCGGGTGTGAACGCCATCGTCGTGTCGATGCTTCGGCGACCGGCGACTGCGGTCAGGCTCGTTCCGCTCCCGAGATGCGCGAGGACAAGCCGGCCGCTGGCAGCCTGCTGTCCTGAGGTTCGCTCGAGCTCCTCGAGGAGAAACGTGTACGACAGACCGTGGAATCCGTAACGGCGCACGCCGGCTTCGAAGAAGCGCCGAGGCAGTGGGAGAAGCTGCGCCACCTTGGGCAGATCTTTGTGGAAGGCCGTGTCGAAGCAGGCGATCTGAACGACGTCGGGCCATTGTTGGCCCACGCGATCAATGAGATCGAGCTCAAGCGGCAGATGCTCGGGATCCAGTTGCGAGGTGCGCTGAAGCTCGGCACGAACTTCCGCAGTGATGATGCACGGCTCGTTATGACGGTTTCCGCCGTGGACGATCCGATGTCCGATGCCGCCGAGCTCACCCCGCGTTAGCTCAGAGGCAATACGCGGAAGCAGCGCGGCGACCGCGCCTCGTTGGTCCTTGGCTTCCAACGTCTGCGTTTTCGAGGTTTCACCGGCACGTCGGAGCACGAGCGTCGCCTCGGGTAGACCGATCCGATCGATCTTTCCGTCGAGGATCCGGGTGAGCGGCGGGTTCGCATTGAAGAGCGCGAATTTCAGGCTGGAAGCCCCACCATTCAAGGCCAAGATTCCGAGTGCGGGAGCGCGCGCTGGCGGCGTTCTCGTCATGCTCTGCCCAGCCTCGCCACCGCTACGATCCTTCCGTCCGCCGTCGCGATTCCGAAGGCCGTTGCGATGTCGGCGCCGAAGCGTCGCCCGCGGCGAACCTGACGACGTGCGTGTTCGTGATCCGGCCCGACAAGTTTCCCTTCCGGTACGAGGATTCCCCCGGCATGATGACTCACGGGCGCCTCACATGCATCCGTGCCATGAACCGTACTTCCGAGCGCGTCGTTAGGGAGTGATCGCGACCTTCTGCACGCCGTCGCGCTGGTGACCGAACAATTCATACGCTTGCTCGATCTGGTCGAGCGCGATGCGTCACGAGCGGCCGCAGGTCGACGCTCCCGGAGGCGACCACGGACATGAGCCGCCGCATCCGTTCCTTGCCGCCGGGGCAGAGCGTGGTGACGATCCTGATGTCGGCCAGGCCGGCCCCGAACGGCCCGAGCGGACCGTCCCTCGGCTACGCATTAGCCCGGAGATCTTTGTGACGGAGCCAACTCCAGAAAAATAGGATGCCCACGATCAGCAGAGGAGCTGAAATGCAGAGGACCCACGAAACGTGATTGCGGGCGAAGTAGGCGTACCCGGCCGCAAGACCTGTGAACGCGAGGCCTCCGACCCACTCCCATCGCCAGGAGATACCCACGACGGCCAGGAGCGCGAGCACCGGGGCAAGATGCATGGCGAAGTCGGGAAGCGCTTCCCTCAAGGTCTTCCCGTTGCCGAAGGCATCCAAGGCAAACAGGCTCAGGACGAGGCAAACCACGATCGCGAGGATACGGGGGCTCCAGAGGACCAACTTGCGTGACCGCTCATTCATGTCGCATCTCCGCGGGACAGCGGCCGGATACAACGTACGCCTCGGGACTGGAAGTTCAATGCCACGCGAGCCGTGAAAGAGGAGCGTCTCGGTCTTATTCTAGTGGGGGTTCGTTTGCGTCCACCGAGCGACCGGTCTACTCTACGAACCGGAGGATTCACGATGAAGCGTTTCATTTCTCTCGGCTCGGTTCTCACTCTCGGCTTAGCACTCGCCGCACCGGCGTTCGCGGGCGACGCGGCAAAGCCGACCGCGGTAAAGGGCTGGATCACCGATTCGTTCTGCGGAGCGAAAAACGCGAACGCAGAGGGAGCCGGCTGCGCCAAGGATTGCTACAAGAAGGGTGCCAAGCTCGAGCTGGTGGCCGACGGCAAGACGTACCAGATCTCGGACCAGAAGGCGGCGTTCGAGCACATCGGGCACGAGGTCGTCATCACGGGCACGCTCGACAAGGACACGATCAAGGTCGACAAGATCGTGCCTGCTCCGAAGGACAAAGCCTGATCTACGGCCGGCTTCCGAAGCCGGCCGTTTAGGACGGCGCTCTTGCGCCGCCACGGGGCCCAGAAAGACCGGTTGCCATACTGACCGGCTTCGAGGGCCCCGTTCCTTTGTGAGGTCCCAGAGCGGAGAGCTACTTCCAATCACCGCCGAGCTTGCTCTCCATCCCTATCGCGCGCGGGAAGAGGATGTTGTTCTCGAGGTGGATGTGGCTGTGAAGGTCCGCTTCCAGAATCTCGAGTCCCGCGTAGAGGGCCCGGAAGCTGCCGCACGCGTCGGGCGGCGGACGGAATTCGTCGGTGAGGCGATGGATCGTTTTCAGCGCGAGACCCGCGACCGCGTGCTCGCGTTCCATGACCCCGATCGCCCCTGACGCGAGGCCTAGCGGAAGATTCGACGGGCTTGTCAGCCCTCTCTGCGCCGTCTCGAGCTCGCGCATGTAGGGGAAGAGCACGTGCTCCTCCTTCTCGAGGTGCGATTCGAGCTCGTCTTTCATCGCACGGAAGGTGTCGCGCAGGGCCGGCAGCGTGTCGGGGTGATTGTCTCCATGAACCGTCGTGACTTTCTCGACGAGGGCCTGGAGTCGGGGGAGCTCCTCCTTGAGGCTCGCATGGTAGCGCACGAGAATGTGGTCGATGAGCGTGCCGAGCGGCTCGATCGCCCAATCGGTCTCGGGCTCCGCCAACTGCCGGCCCGCGGTCTCGATCTCTCCGACGATCGTTTCGAAGCCCACACCTTTCTCGGAGCATACCTCGGCCAGCGCACGGCGGCCCCCACAGCAGAAATCGATGCCGTGCTTCTGGAAGATCGGGATCGCGCGCGGCATCGAGCTGGCAATCTCGGCGATGGTCGTTTGGGACGTGACATTCATGGACTGCCCTCCTCGAGAGCGGAATCTACGGGACCGACCGGCGGCTCCGCTGTGACCTGAGTCACGTCGCCGAGCGGCCGCGCGGCGCATTGACTCTCGGCACGGTGGGTGGCAGCCTGCCAGGATGAAGAGCGTCCTCGAAACCCTCAGCGGAGTTCCGTTCCTCCGCGAGCTTCCCGAAACCACCGTGATTGAGATCTCCCGGCGTTGTGTCGAGAAGGTGCACATGCGCGGCGAGGTGATCTTCCTCGAGGGGGATCCCCCCAAGGGGCTCCTCATGGTTCGCGAAGGTGCGGTCAAGATCTACAAGACCGGCGACGGTGGCCGCGAGCAGATTCTCGAGATCGAGGGGCCAGGCCGTTCCGTCGCGGAGCTCCCGCTCTTCGACGGTCGCCCCTACCCGGCTTCCTGCGCCGCTGTCCATGACTCCGTTCTCCTGGTGGTCCGGCCCCGGGATTTCCAGGAATTGCTCGAGCGCCATCCCGACCTGACCCGGGCGGTGATCGCCTCGCTGGCGTTCCGACTCCGACGGATGGTGATGCTTGTCCAGGAGTTGTCGTTGCGGGACGTTCGCCAGAGACTGCTGGACTTGTTCCGGGAATTCGCGAAGGACGGCGGCTCGTTCGAGCTGGATCTCACCCACCAAGAGCTCGCCGCCCGCATCGGCACCGTCCGTGAGATCGTTTCCAGGAACCTGGCGAAGCTCGTCGAGGAAGGCGTCATCCGCATCGAAGGAAAGACGGTCACCCTTCTTCCGCCGCCAGGCCGCCCGATCCCCCTGCGCTAAGCCGGGAATTTAGCTCCGTTTCGTCCTGTGACCCAGGTCACAGCGGTGCCGGTGCCCTCCGTTCATATTCGCGTTCCAGCGCGGGAGGATCCGTGCGGAAACGGAAAGGGGGTTCCAGTTGATCAAGCACATCGGAGCGATCCTGACGTTGGCAACGCTCCTCGTCACGGGTTGCGCCGGGAGCAAGTCCGGCGCGTCCAAGGCCGTAGGCGGAGACAGCCTCGAAGCGCTCATGGCGGCGCGTAATCTGACGCCCGACGACGCCGCCGCGGCGCTGAAGACGTTCACGCCGAGCGGCCGCATCGATGACTACATCATGTTCGCATCCGGGGGGCACAGCGGCCAGGTCTTCGTGGTCGGCCTGCCCTCCATGCGCCTTCTGCGATCGATCTCGGTATTCACCCCCGAACCGTGGCAGGGGTACGGCTACGGCGTCGGCGAGGACATCCTGAAGGAAGGCTACGCCAACGGACGCGAGATCAAGTGGGGAGACACCCACCATCCGGCGCTCTCCGAGACCGCCGGCGACTACGACGGCCAATTCCTGTTCATCAACGACAAGGCCGATGCACGGGTCGGGGTGATCGATCTCCGCGACTTCGAGACGAAGCAAATCGTGAAGAACCCGATCGCCATCAACGATCACGGCGGTACGTTCGTGACGCCCGGAACCGAGTACGTCATCGAGGGCGGCCAGTACGCGACGCCGCTCGCGTGGGCGTACGCGCCGGTCGCCGACTATCAGAAGTCCTATCGCGGGATGGTGACGTTCTGGAAGTTCGACCGGGCAGCGGGCCGCATCGACCCGAAAAAGTCGTTCGCGATGGAGCTCCCGCCTTACTGGCAGGACCTCTTCGACGCGGGCAAGCTCGCCAGCGACGGATGGGTCTTCGGCAATTCGATCAACACGGAGATGGCGACCGGCGGGATCGAGGAAGGGAAGCCTCCTTTCGAAGCCGGGGTCTCGCAACGCGACGTCGATTACCTTCACATCATCAATCTGAAGGCAGCCGAGGCGGCGTATCAGGCCGGCAAGGCGAAGTTGGTCAACGGGTTTCCGGTCATTCCCCTGGAGCTTTCGGCGAAGGAGGGAATCCTCTTCTTCGCGCCGGAGCCGAAGAGCCCGCACGGCTGCGACGTCACGCCCAACGGCAAGTACATCGTCGTCGCCGGAAAGCTCGACCCGCACGTGTCGGTATACTCGTTCGAGAAGATTCAGGCCACGATCACCGCGAAGAAGTGGACTCCGGACCCGTTCGGCGTGCCGATCCTCGACCAGGACAGTGTGATCGAAGCGCGCGTCGAGCTGGGCCTGGGACCGCTGCACACGCAATTCGACGACAAGGGATACGCCTACACATCACTGTTCCTCGATACGGCGGTCGCACGCTGGACGCTGGGCGGCGAGTATGCCGACAAGCACCCCGAGCCTCCGTGGACGCTCGTGACCAAGACGCCGACCCAGTACAACCTCGGCCACCTCAGCGCGGCCGAGGGCGATACCGTCAGCCCCGACGGCAAGTACCTTGTCGCACTCAACAAGTGGTCGGTGGACCGCTTCTTCCCGACGGGTCCGCTTCTCGCGCAGAACTTGCAGCTTCTCGACATCGGCTCGGCGGGGACCACGATGCCCGTGATCTACGACATGCCGATGGGCGTCGGGGAGCCGCACTACGCCCAGATCGTCAAAGCCGACAAGCTGAAGCCCTGGACGGTCTACCCGGAGATCGGCTGGAACCCGCAGACGCAGTCGAAGGATCCCAAGGCGCCTGCGGCCGGCGGCGAGAAGGTCGTCCGTAGCGGCAACCGCGTCGACGTCTACATGACCGCGATCCGCAGCCACTACAACCCGGAGCATGTGGAGGTGAAGAAGGGCGACCACGTCGCCTGGCACATCACAAGCCTCGAGCGAACCCAGGACGCCACGCACGGATTTGCGGTTCCCGGCTACAACATCAACTTGAGCCTGGAGCCGGGGGAAACCGAGACGGTCGAGTTCGTCGCGGACCGCTCCGGCACATACCCGTTCTACTGCAGCGAATTCTGTTCGGCGTTGCACCTGGAGATGACCGGCCTCTTCCTCGTCAAACCGTAAGCCGAGCCGCCGGAGGAGGAGCACGGTGACCAAGGCCACGTTCGAGTCCATCGTCGGACCTCGGATCCCGGACGACGAGATGCGCCTGCATCGCGCACGCTACGTCCTGCCTTCGTTGTCTCTCGCCGCGGCTGCTGTGCTCCTCCTCATTTCGATCTTCCAGCCGTACTGGCTGATGATCCTCCACGCGCCGCAATACCCGAAGGGGCTGACGGTGCACGCGTATCTGAACCGGTTGGAGGGCGACGTCGCCGAGATCGACGGCCTGAACCACTATATCGGCATGCGCAAGCTCGACGACGCGGCGAAGCTGGAACGCGAATGGTCTGGCATGGCGGTCGTCGCGGTCTCGCTCTTGGTGCTCGGCGCGATCTTCATGCACAACCGTCGGGCCGTGTGGCTCGCACTTCCCGCGGTCCTGTTCCCCGCGGGGTTCCTGATCGACCTCCATCTCTGGCTCGCACACTTCGGCCGCCATCTCGATCCGCACGCTGCGCTTTCATCCTCGATCAAGCCGTTCACGCCTCCGGTGCTCGGCACCGGATACGTCGGCCAGTTCAGCACGGTCGCGTTCCCCGGCGCGGGGCTGATCCTCGCGTTCGTCGCGTCGTTAGTGATCCTCGCCGGTCTCTGGCTACACCGCCGCGCCTACAAGCCGCTCGTCGACGCCGCGATGCGCGGGCGGGCTTTGCTCTTCGTCGCGGTTCTGGTATCAGCGCCCGCGATTGCGCGGGCCGATGCGCGCTTCGACCTGCAGGCCACGATTCGCGCGGCGGAGCCCGGCGCAACGATTCGCGTGCCGTCTGGCGTGCATCGCGGGCCGTTCGTGCTCGACAACCGGGTCGCCATCGAGGGTGATCCCGGCGCGATCCTCGAGGGAGTCGGGGACGGCGACGTCGTGAAGATCACGGCGGCGCACGCCGCGGTACGTCGTTTGACCGTGCGCGGCACCGGGGTGAGCCTGGACAAGGAGAATACCGGGATCCTCGTGATGGCCGACGACGTCACCGTCGAAAACGTGACCCTCCAGGATGTGCTTTTCGGGATCTACGCACGCCAGGCGAACCGCATCGCCCTGCGAAACAACACGATCGCGGGAAAGGACTTCGACGTGACCCGGCGGGGCGACTCGATTCGCCTCTGGTATTGCAACGACGGCCTCATCGAGGGCAATCGCGTGAGCCACACCCGCGATGTCGTGGTCTGGTTCTCGCAGCGGACGAGGGTGCTGCGCAACGAAGTCCGCGACAGCCGGTACGGGTTGCACCTGATGTACGCCGATGCGACCGTGATGGAAGACAACCGGCTGGAGGGGAACTCCGTCGGCGCCTTCCTGATGTATTCGAACCACTCCGTTTTCCGCCGGAATCAGGTCGTCTCCTGCCGCGGACCGAGCGGCTACGGGCTCGGCCTGAAGGACAACGACGCCCTCGTCGCCGAGGAGAACGAGCTCGTGGGCAACCGCATCGGGATCTATGTCGACAATTCGCCGAACTCGATCGATTCGCGTTGCGCCATCCGGCTCAACCTCCTCGCCTACAACGACATCGGCATCGGTTTTCTTCCCGCCGTCAAGCGCAACGACGTGTCGTCGAACTCGTTCGTCGACAATTTGGAGCAGGTCGCCGTGATCGGGCCGGGGAACTTCCACGGCAACGCGTTCACCGTTGACGGGCGAGGGAATTACTGGAGCGACTACCGCGGCTACGACCTCGATGGCGACGACATCGGGGATCTGCCGTATCGTGCCGAGAGCTTTTTCGAGAGTCTCATGGACCGGCATCCTGAGCTGCGTCTCTTCCAATTCAGCCCCCTGCAGCAAGCGGTCGATCTCGCGGTGCGCGCGTTCCCCGTCGTGCAGCCCCGGCCGAAGCTCACGGACACCGCCCCGTTGATGCAGGCGCTTCCGGCGCGCGCGCAGGCGGGGCCACCGCCGATGCGGACGTCGTTCGCGGCGATGTCCGTCGCGCTCCTCCTGGCGTTCGGCTCCGCGGCGGCTTGGGCGCGGGGAGACCTGGTGCCACCGCCCGGCCCGGCGGCCGCGCGGCAGCGTGTCCTCGCCGTCGCGAATCCGGCGCACCGGCATCCGATGCTTGTCGTCGTAGCATTGACGAAGCGCTTCGGAAGGTTCACCGCGGTCAACGGGGTCTCTTTCGAGGTGACCCCGGGCGAGGCGGTCGCCCTATGGGGACCGAACGGCGCAGGAAAAAGCACTCTGATCAAGTGTCTCCTCGGCCTGCTGCGCTTCGAAGGCGCGGTCCGCATCGACGGTCACGACACCCTCTTTGAGGCGAAGCTCGCGCGCGGTCGGCTCGGGTACGTGCCGCAGGAGCTGGCGTTCTATCCGGAATGGACCGGTCGCGAGCTCCTCGCGTTCCTGGCGAAGATCAAGCGCGTGGCACCGGAACGCGTAGAAGTCGCGCTCGCCGAGGTCGGACTTGCGGCGCACGGCGCCAAGCCGATCGGTTCGCTCTCCGGCGGGATGAAACAGCGGCTCGCGCTTGCGGCGGCGCTGCTTTCGGACCCGCCGCTCCTGGTGCTCGACGAGATAACCTCCAACCTCGACGCGAACGGGAGGGAGGGCCTGTTGCGCGTCCTCGCGCGCCTCAAGGAATCAGGCAAGACGATCGTGTTCACGTCCCACCGCCGCGACGACGTGCTCCGCCTCGCCGACCGCGTGCTCGTGCTCGAGCGCGGACGACTGACGCGCCATGCGCAGCCCGAGGACGTCGAGG
>JAYUCM010000061.1:0-2374 GCA_043740355.1 Acidobacteriota bacterium
ATGAGGGAGGGACGGTAGATCCGCAGCTTGAGGCCGCGCGCCTGGGCGGCGAAGAGCAGCTGCTCCGCCACCCACTTGCTCTGCGCGTAGCCGAAGTCCAGGTTCTCCATCGCCGCGTTGCTGTCCGACTCCAAGAGCAGGTCCTTCACCGTCCAACCGTAGATGAAGGTGCTCGAGACGAAGTGGAACTCCTTCGGCGTCCCGGTGAAGGCGAACCGAATCAGCTCCCGCGTCCCGTCCACGTTGTGAGGCTTGAGCGCGTCGTAGCTCTTCACGTAGTTGACGTCGGCCGCGCTGTGGAAGACCGCCTGGACCCGCGTCGTCAACGCCGCCCACTGCGAGCTGCCCAAGGCCAGGTCGTGGCGCGTGAGGTCCCCCGGAACCGCACGCACCCGCTTGTCGAACTCGCGAGCCAGAGACGGCGTCAACAGCCGGGCCTGCCTGAGCGCGGCGCGGATCCTGTCCATGCCCGCACCGGGGTCCGCGGCGCGGGTCAGCGCGTGGAACGTGAATGGAGTTTCTCTGAGAAGGCTCGCCAGGAGGAACGGTCCGAAAAACCCCGTCGCGCCGGTCAGCAACACGTCGGTCGGCGTGCTCACGCCCCCCGCGGGCTCGCATCGAGAGGCGTAGGGAAGCGCGGCGTCCGAGCGCATGCACTCCCGTTCGTAGTCGAGGTGCTCTTGCGTCACACGCCGGAGCACACGGCGCAAGGCCGTGATCGGCTCGTCGGACGCCTGCTCGAACTGATCGAGCAGCGCGAAGAACTCGGCGATCGTCAGTCCCTGCAGCAGCCTCACGTCGACGTCTTCGACGAGCGATCCGGCCCCGTGCTCCTCGAAGAGCTCTTTGATGTCTGCGAGGAGCTCCACGGTCGTCAAGGAGTCGATGCCGATCTCCGCGAAGGAGTACGGCTCGTCGCCCGTGAGGTTGTACAGCTCGACGATGTACTGGAATCTCTTCCGGAGCGCGTTCGGCTCGGCAGAGGGCTCAAGGTCCCGCTCGCCCGAATACGACGCGAGGATGCGCAGCGTACCGTTCTGCCAGCTCTCTCTCGCACGGCTTCGCGAAAGCTTTCCGGAGGTCGTCTTGGGGATCGCACGGTGCGGCACGAAGGCGATCGCGTGGGGCTCGACGTAATACTGCGTCCGGATCGAGCGCGCGATCGCCACCGGGTCGGGGAGATCGTGGGGATCTCTCACCTCGATCAGCACGACGAGACCGTCGCCGTCCTCGCCCGCATCGAAGGCCGCGGTGCGGCCGGCCCGGATCTTGTTCGAGGCCGCTTCGACGATCGCCTCGATGTCCTGGGGGTAGTAGTTCACGCCGCGGACGATGATGATGTCCTTGATCCGTCCGCACACGTACAGCTCGCCCTCGTGGAAGAACCCGAGGTCGCCGGTCCGCAGATAGACCCGGCGCGCTTCGGGATCGTCGGCGCGGACGGCGCCGAAGACCTCGGCGTTCAGCTCGGGCCGGTTCCAGTAGCCGCTGCACGTGCTCTTCCCCGAGGTCCAGATCTCGCCGATCCGGTGCTCGCCCAGGGTGGACCTTGTGTCCGGATCCACGATGCGGACCTCGACGCCGTCCAAGGGTTTCCCGCAGCTCATCAGCTTCAGCTGGTTGTTGTTCTTGGGATGCGGCGCTTCGAGGTGCAGCGTGCGCTGCTGCAGGAGCTTCTTGTTCACCGTCACGCTGCGACGGCCGTGCTGCGCGACCGCGATCGTGTTCTCCGCGAGCCCGTAGGCCGCGATCAACGCCTCGGGACGCAATCCGCAGGGCGAGAAGCGCTCGAGGAAACGCGCCTGCGTGTCGGGGCGCACGGGCTCCGCCGCGTTCATCATGATCCGCAGGGAGCTCAGGTCGAAGCCGGAGATCTCCGCCGAGGGGAGCTTGTCTTCCCGGAGACAGTACGCGTAGCCGAAGTTGGGCGCCGCGGTATGGGATGCCTTGAAACGGCCGATCGTCTCCAGCCAGAGAGCCGGCCGCTTGAGGAAGTCGAGCGGGGAAAATCCGTACGCCGTGCCGCCCGTGACGAACGGGCACAGGTAATACCCGATCAATCCCATGTCGTGGTATTGGGGCAGCCACGAGACGAACGTCGGGACGAAGTCCACGGCGGCAGCGCAGTTGTGGAGCACGTTGTCGTGGGAGACGACGACGCCCTTCGGATCGTTCGTGGAGCCGGACGTGTACTGGAGGAACAGAACCGGATCCGGGTCGTTTTCGAACCCCTTCGAGGCGACGCCCCTCGCGTCGTCGGTCGTGATGAAGCGGAGCGCCGGCAGCGCGGGCGTGCGGAGCCACAGCGACGTGATCCGTCGCTTCGCGAGGAGGAGTCGATACGACCTGTGGAATCCGCGCGTCGTCAGCGCGA
>JAYUCM010000062.1:0-14435 GCA_043740355.1 Acidobacteriota bacterium
GTGTCGTCGCGCGACTTCAGTGATCGTCTTGTCCGCCCGCGGACAATCCGGACACCCCCCGCGGACGAACGTCGTCAACACGCTCCGCACCACCATGTAAGGGATCCACTCAGAGACTAAGGACCGCCTACTCGAAGTCGACGTCGATACTGAGACTCGACACGACCGGTCTTCCCCCGCGGATCGCCGGTCTGAAGCGCCACCTTTGCACCGCGTCGACGGCGGCTTCCTCGAAGCCTCGGCCGGCGGGTTGCACAGCTACCACGCGCGCGCGATTCGCAACAAAGCCGTCGGGTCGCACGATGATCGCCAAGGTCACGTGACCTTTCTCGCCCGACGACTTTGAAGTCGCAGGATTCACCGGCGGGACGAACATGATCCGCTCTGCGGGCCCGTCCGGCGGCTTGCTCGTTCCCTGAGACTCCGGCAAAGGGGGCGGTGACGGTGGAATCGCGGAAGCAACCGGCGCAGGGGGCGGAGCTTTGATCGTGACCATGACCTTCACCGACAACGGCGGCGGCGCCGGCTGGGCCTTTGGAATCGTGCGCGCCGGAGTGGTTGCCGGCCCGTTCTTCCGCGCGAGAATCTCTCTCAGCTGCCCGCTTGCGGGCGAGCCTCCTTGCCGGACGAGGTCCAGGGTCTCCACTTGGAGAAGCGTGCCGCCTCCCGCCGACCACCACGACATGGACGAGCGGTACGCGGTCAACACGACGCCGCAAGCTTCGTCGACCCACACGGCGGGCCCTTCGCGGAGGCCTTCCACGAAGTTGTCGGATCCGGCATCGGGGAGGCCGAACCGACTCACGAGCGTTTGCACCGTTGCCGGCAGCAGCGGCATGGAGACCCGCACGCGCAACGCGCGCGCCGGCGACCCACGGTCGACGCGACGATCGTATTCCACGTACAGGTCGGATGTCGGGCTGGGATAATCGACGCCCGAGGTCTCGCCGGCTCCGGGTATTCGGATGAGGGTTCTGACCCCCTCGCCGCCCATCTTCGAGCGGACCCTGTCGTGGCTCATGCCCGGCGCAATCTCATGGAGCGCGTAGCGTTCGCACAGGAGATCGCTCGCCGCCCAGCCTGAATAGGAGAGAGGAGTCGTCATGAGGACGAGAGCCACCGTCCGCGGGATCGCTCCCGCCTTCCGCGTCCTCGCCCTTATCCGGACCATTCTCGAAACGTGCGTTAGATCGTGCGCGGCCGGCGTGCCCGGAGAACGACCGTGGTGCCGGTCATCGCGAGGAGGCACAGGCCCAGCAGACGCCGAGGGTTCACGGCCCCCCCGTCCTCCGCCGCGCCGGAAACGACGTCGCCCCGGCCGGCCATCACCGCGTCGGTCGCGAGCTGGATCTGGACTTCGTCGCCGGTGTTGATGGAGTTGAAATCGGTCGATGTGCGGGCCATGTCGATGGTCACCGTGCGCGCCGAGACGTCCACGGAAGTCACGCGGCCGTTCACCGACGTTGCTGCACCCCCGGTTCCGAGGTCGACGGTCTCGACATGCGCGGCGATCCTGCTCGTGGATTGGTGAGCCCACGCGACACCCGCGATCGTCACCGCGAGCATCGATCCGAGGGCGAAGAGTATCTTGCGCATGGCGTTTTCTCCTTGGCTTCTATGAGGGCTGACCGCGTTCTTGACGACCGTTCCAGAGGGCCTGGAGGAAGGTCCTAGCCCCCGTTTGGATGAGCCGAGCCGTGCGGTTGAAGGCCCGGACGGGCGGCAGTACGAGACCGGCGGCGGCGCCGGCGACGTGCTCCACGCGTTCGGAGAGAGCGCTCAACCGATCGACTACAACCCGGGCCTCACGTGCCAACGGGGTGAGTTCAGCCTCCAAGTGTTCGACCGCGATCAGCGTCCGATCGAGTTGTTTCTTGAGGCGTAGGAGCACGTGGGCGCCAACGGCCGCGAGCACGATGATCGCGCACGACGCGGCGTAAAGAGCCACTTGCAACGCGATCGGGAATTGCTGTTCCATCATTTCGTCACTCCCTCTCGATCAGCCGAGTCAACGCACGCCTTCGCGCTTGCCGTGCACCACGAACTGCCGAGAATTCGTCGCCGTGCCGCCTAGAGTCGATTCCGCTCGATAACGGCCCAGGGCAATCCCGCTCCCGATTTTGAACGTCTGGTAGGAAACGCCCGGAGGCACGGGCCGTTCCTCGCTCCACGTGATGCGGTCCGTGGTGACGTCGCGAACCGAGACCTTCACCACCGACCCTGTCTTCGCGTCCTCCACGTGCATCGAGAGATGAATCGGATCGCGCAGTGCGAACGTGGACGCGGCGCAGCCGGGGCTCACTCTTCCCTCGAGGTTGAGCCCGAAGCCAAGGCGGACTTGGTCGAGTCGGCCCATCTCCTCAACGGCGACGGCCTTGGCCGAAGTACACGCCTGCAGGCCGATGAGACCGGAGGCGACGAGCACCGCCTCGGCGATCAGAAGTGATATTCCGCGAATCCTGATTCGTGCCATGACGTTGTCCCGTCTCGACCTAACCGTCGTTGCGAAGGGCGTTTGCGACACGCGTGAAAGCGACGCTGAATGCGCCGCCTACCATCGCTCCGGTGTGATGGAGCGCCCTACCGAACTCCCGGGCGGGCCGGCTGCCCCAGCGGGAGAGCGCTTCCCAACCGGACTTGGGAGCCGTTTGGTCGTCGAAGTACGGCCGGTCGCGTTCGACGAATCCGTGAAGGTCGCCCCCTATTGCGTTGGTCACGGGGTCGCCGCGCGCTTGAAGCCCTGCTTGTCCACCAATAGCAACGCGATGCCGCCGATGAGCGCGATCGCTCCGAGGATCGGAGGGAGGGGAACGTGGTGCTCGTGCTCGGTCGACATGTGGAACGGACCGATGTTCACGTCTTTGCCCCGCGTCGTGTAGGTGATGCCCTGGTACGCGAAGGCGACGAGGCCGAGCACGATGAGAACGATGGCAACGATCAGCTTGGGCTTCATCGGTTCTCCTAGGAGCTCGTCAGCCGTCGGCCTTGGAGGAGCCTGATCAGCACGACGATCACGGCGAGGACGAGCAGGATGTGTATGAACCCGCCGATCGCGAAACTGGTCGCGAGTCCCAAGAGCCAGAGCACGATCAGGATCAAGGCAATTGTCCACAACATTCGCTTTCTTTCTCCGTCCCGCTAGATGGGACGGTGCCGAACAAAAAGGTAGGCGAAGGGACGATTGACCCCCATAAGGTTTAACCCTACCGGGCCCCAATGGGGTCAAGACCCCATGGCGTCGCTCGGCGACTTTCGCGCACCATTTCACGCTTCTGGAGGCTGCGATGAAGTCGGGTCAGCCCCGCAGGCGCGGGTAGCGGAGAGAGGTTCGAATGACCCGATGAGCGAACCAGTGGAAGCGGGTTCGGAGATTCAACGCATCGCATTCTTGGGTGACTACTTGCCGCGCAAGTGCGGCATCGCCACGTTCACGTCCGATCTCCTCACCGGCGTCGCAGCGGAATACCCGGGTTGCGAGTGCTTTGCCGTGCCGGTCAACGACATCAAGGGAGGCTACGACTATCCGGACGCCGTTCGCTTCGAGATCGAAGAGCAGGACCTGGCGTCCTACCAGCGCGCCGCGGCCTTCCTCAACATCGGGAACGTGGACATCGCTTGCGTGCAACACGAGTTCGGGATCTACGGCGGGCCCGCCGGGCGCGATTTGCTGGCGTTGTTACGCGAGCTGCGCATGCCGGTCGTCACGACTCTCCACACCGTCCTCGCCGAGCCGAGCGCCGAACAGCGGCGCGTCATGCAGGAGCTGATCGCGCGTTCGACCCGTCTTGTCGTCATGGCGGACCGCGGGCGGAAGATGTTGGAAGAGATCTACCAGGCTCCGGCGGCCAAGATCGACATGATTCCTCATGGCATTCACGACATCCCGTTCGTCGATCCGAATTACTACAAGGATCAGTTCGGCGTCGAAGGGCGGATGGTGCTGCTCACGTTCGGACTGCTCTCTCCGAACAAGGGGATCGGGCACGTGTTGAACGCGCTGCCGGCGATTCTCGCGGAGTTCCCCGAGGTGGTCTACGTCGTCGTGGGGGCCACGCATCCGAACGAGCTGCGCGAGAACGGGGAGTCGTACCGCCTCGGCCTGGAGCGTCTCGCCAAAAAGCAAAAGGTCGACGGCAACGTCATCTTCTACAACCGCTTCGTCGAGCTCGCGGAGCTGAAGGAGTTCATAGGCGCGGCGGATCTCTACATCACGCCCTACCTCAACGAGGCGCAGATCACGTCAGGGACGCTGGCGTATGCCTTCGGCGCTGGCAAGGCCGTGATCTCGACCCCCTACTGGCACGCGGCGGAGCTCCTGGCGGACGACCGCGGTCTGCTCGTGCCCTTCGGAGATTCCAAGGCCATCGCAGCCGCGGTGACCGGATTGCTGCGCGACGACACCCGGCGCCACGCCATGCGCAAGAACGCCTACAAGCTGGGGCGCGAGATGGTGTGGAGCAACACGGCGCGGCTGTACTGGCGCTCGTTCGAGCTGGCGCGTCTCGAGAAGGCGGCCATTTCCCGGAAAACGTTCGCCACGAAGACGCTCGCCCAGCAACCTCGCGACCTGCCTGCCGTGACTCTCGACCATCTCAGACGCATGACGGACTCGACAGGCATGTTCCAGCACGCGGTGCTCACCGTGCCGAATTTCTCCGAAGGCTACTGCACCGACGACAACGCCCGGGCCTTCGTTCTCGCGGTGCTGCTCGATGAGCTCGAGGAAGATCCTGCGCGCGTGCGCGCCCTCGGTACGACGTACGCGGCGTTCCTGCTTCACGCCTTCGACCCCGCCACGGGCCGCTTTCACAATCACATGAGCTTCGACCGTCACTGGCTGGATCAGTCCGGCTCGGAGGATTGCCAAGGTCGGGCACTCTGGGCGCTGGGCTTCGCCGCCGGGCGATCGCCGCATCGGAGCTTTCGGGTCATGGCCGGTCAACTCTTCGTGCAGGGGCTGCCGGTGGTGGGCGAGTTCACCTCACCCCGGGCGTGGGCGTTCACGCTCCTCGGCATCCACGAGTACCTGCGCAGGATGAGTGGAGATCGCCAGGTCAACCAGAGCCGCGAAGCCTTGACCGCACGCCTCTCGGATCTCCTCGAGAGATCCATACGGCCGGACTGGCCCTGGTTCGAGCAGGAGCTGACCTACGATAACGCCAAGCTCGCGCACGCGTTGATCCTTGGCGGACACGCCATGGGACAGCAGGCCGTGCTCGAGCGCGGCCTCCGATCGTTGCGTTGGCTCACGGAGGTGCAGACCTCCGAGCACGGACACTTTCGGCCGATCGGAAGCAACGGGTTCTATCGGCGGGATGGCGCGCGCGCTCTGTTCGACCAGCAGCCCATCGAGGCGCAGGCGATGGTCTCGGCTTGTCTCGAAGCGTATCGCGTGACCTCGGACTCGTTCTGGCACGAACAGGCCCATCGTGCGTTCGACTGGTTTCTCGGCTGGAACGATCTCGGCTTGGAGCTGTACTCCCCCAGCACCGGCGGGTGCCGCGATGCGCTGCACGTGGATCGCGTGAACGGAAACGAGGGCGCCGAATCGACGCTCGCCTTCCTGCTCGCGTTGGCGGAGATGCGGATCATGCAGAGTGCGGTGACCGTATTCAACGAGCCGGCTCCGTAAGATGACCCACGCCACGAGAGCCGTCGCCGTCACCCGGAGCGACCTCATCCTCCAGCCGGATCGAACGAGGGTGCTCGCCAGGCCGTTCCATCCCTCCAACCGGCAGCGCGCCGCCAACATCGGCGCCATGGTGACCGCGCTGCCCGAGAGCGAGGTCGCGACTCTGCTGGAGCAGATCGAAGCCGAGTTCGGCGACCGGCACGTGAAGATCCGCGAGTTCCTGAGACGGCGCTTCGAGCAGGTACGACCCTGGCTGCGCCTCGGTCAAGACCTGTCCGAGGCACGCCAGCTCCTGCTCGGAGCCTATTTCACCCACGAGTACTCCCTTGAAGCGGCCGCGTTGTTCAACCCCTCGATCGTGGCCCATCCCGATCAGTCGGACCTCCCGCCGGGGTCGCTCCGCTTTGTCCTCAGTCTGCGGGCCACGGGCGAAGGGCACATCTCGTCGATCACGTTTCGAACGGGCTACCTGGACGGGCTGGGCGCCGTCACGATTCACCCGCCCACCCGCTACAGCATCGAGCCCGTACAGGTGCCCAACGCATCGTATGAGAAGGCTCTGTTCGCGAGGAAGCTCGAGGAGCTGGGTCTCGCGGGCGAGGTCAGCGGTCGGGCTCTTGCCGGCCTGGGAGAAACTTTCACGCTCGACGAATTGCGGGCAGGGGTTCGGCTTCCGGGCGAGCGGCGCGAGGCGCGCGAGCAGGAGTACACGGGAGTCGCCAGGAAGATCCTGGCGCTGGCCCAGTCGAATTACGAGGTGCGGTTCGACCCGGACACGCGGCTGTCAGAACGTGTATTGTTTCCGGTCACGCCGTCGCAGAGAAACGGCATCGAGGACGCGCGCTTCGTGCGTTTCCAGGACGAAGACCGAGCGCCGACCTATTACGCCACGTACACCGCCTACGACGGCAAGCTGATCCTGCCGCAGTTCATCGAGACGCCCGACTTCCTGCACTTCAAGTTCATCACGCTGAACGGCCCGGCCGCTCGGAACAAGGGCATGGCGCTCTTCCCGCGCAAGATCAAGGGCCACTACGCGATGCTGGGCCGCCAAGACCACGAGAACATCTACCTGATCTTCTCGGACCATCTGCACTTCTGGGACACCGCGAAGCTGGTCTTGAAGCCGAAGTTTGCGTGGGAGTTCATCCAGCTCGGTAACTGCGGCTCACCGATCGAAACCGACGCCGGCTGGCTCGTGCTCAGCCACGGCGTCGGGCCGATGCGGAAGTACTGTATCGGCGGGTTCCTGCTCGACCGCGACGACCCGAGCAAGGTTCTCGGCCGTCTACGGGAGCCGCTCATCAGGCCGAGCGAGAACGAGCGCGAGGGTTACGTGCCGAACGTCGTCTATTCCTGCGGAAGCCTCGTGCACGGAAAGCTTCTCGTCATCCCGTACGCGATGTCCGACTACGCCACGACATTTGCGACCGTGCCGATCGACGACGTGCTGGCTGCGATGGAGTAGACGCTGGCGCGGTTTCCGGGGCACGTCTCGCTCGTCGAGAGGTAGGTACACACCCCATCGCGCGGCACCATGGGGGTCACGTAGCCTGCCGGCGGAGGGGTCGGGGTCGGTTTCGAACTCAGCACAAGGAGAGTAACCATGGAAACATGGATGATCGTCCTCGTCGTCGCGGGAGTGTTGCTCCTGATGGCGGCGGCCCTCACGTGGGCCGTCGTCCGCAACAGGCGATCCGAGGGTCTCAAGCGCCAATTCGGTATTGAATACGAGCGCGCGGTGAAGGCGTCCGGCAACCGAGATCGTGGCGAGGCCGACCTGGCATCGCGCACGAAGCGCGTGGAACGACTCGACATCCACCCGTTGTCGGCAGGAGATCACGAGCGCTTCGCGGAGAGGTGGCGCTCGACTCAGGCGTCTTTCGTGGAGAGTCCCGCCGGTGCGGTTTCCGCCGCCGAGACGCTCGTGGAGGAAGTGATGCGAGTTCGCGGTTACCCCGTCGGCGATTTCGATCAGCGGGCCGCCGACATGTCCGTCGACCATCCGCGATTCGTAGCAAGCTACAGGGAGGCGCGCGAACTCTCCCTTGCCAACCAGCGTGGATCGGCAAAGACAGAGGATCTGAGGAAGGCCACGGTTCATTACAGGGCCCTCTTCGAGGACCTGCTCGATCCGACCGACCGAAAGGGAGAGGCACGCGGATGACGGAAAGGCGAGAGGAACGATCGACGATTTCCCAGGTCTTCAGGTACGCAACGCTCGCGGCTTCATCCGTGCTTCTCGTCGCTCTGTCGCAAGGGACGTTCGGTAGTCACGACCGACCCGGACCTTCGATCATGGGCGACGACAATCAGGTCCGGCGGCCGGCCCCGACGACGCTCGAGGAAGGGCGCCGCATATTCCGATACGACACGTTCGGCGACGAGGCTTACTGGGGAGACGCTTTACAGCTCCACAAGGCGATTGCGGGCGCGCGATTGGGCGGCGTGGGTGGTGGTGTGAGCCCGAAGACCGCGCTTGCGGTCGGCTTGAAGGTCGACGCTGATGCGCTGCCGGCGGCGCTCCAGAATCAGCTGCGTTCCGGAAAGGTGGACCTCGACGACCCCGCGACGACGCTCGCGTTGCTCAAGCTCGACGCCGTCGTCGGCGTCACGGGGCATCTCAGCGCGGACGGACGCCTCACGTCCGTCGGCCTGCAGTGCGCGTTCTGCCATTCGACGGTAGACAACTCGCTCGCGCCGGGCATCGGTCATCGCCTCGACGGATGGGCGAATCGCGACCTCAACGTCGGCGCCATCGTGGCCCTGGCCCCGAACCTCCAGCCGATCGCCGATCTGCTTCAGGTCGACGTGCCCACGGTGAAGACGGTGCTCGCCAGTTGGGGGCCCGGACGCTTCGATGCCGTGCTGGACAAGGACGGGAAGGCCTTCCGCCCTGACGGAAAGCAAGCGGGAACGCTCATCCCCCCCGCCTTCGGCCTCGCTGGAATCAACTTGCACACGTGGACCGGCTTCGGATCGGTGCCGTACTGGAACGCGTACGTCGCGGCCACCGAGATGCACGGTTCGGGTACGTATTTCGACGCGCGGCTCAGCGACGCCGGTCAGTACCCCGTCGCGGCCCGCACGGGATCTTGGAATACCCGGGGGACGCCGGACCTGGTCTCGTCCAAGCTGGCGGCGCTTCACATGTACCAGCTGTCGCTCCCGGCGCCCAAGCCGCTCACGGGATCGTTCGACGCGCAGGCCGCCGGCCGCGGCAAAACGCTGTTCGAGGGCAACGCGCGCTGCGCGAGTTGTCACGTGCCGCCGCTGTTCACCGAACCCGGCCAGAACCTGCATGCGCCCGCGGATATCGGTATCGACTCGTTCCAGGCGGACCGCTCCCCGACTCATGCCTACCGAACCGCACCGCTTGCCGGTCTATGGACGCACCAGACGGGCGGCTTCTATCACGACGGTCGATTCGCCACGCTCGACGCGGTCATCGACCACTACGATTCGCTCTTCGACCTCCACCTCACGGACCGGGAGAAGAAGGACTTGAAAGAGTACCTGCTCAGCCTGTAGGTCCGCGGCTGACATAGCGCTGACTCGATTGGCCATTCCGCTGAGGAAGACGACGCAGGTCTTTGGGCACGGCGACGGTGCCGACGCCCATCCCGAAATTGCCCGAGGCGTCGGTCGATCGGTAGCGCGCGCTATAGGTCCGGCCCGGTCCGCGGCCGTCGCGCTCGGCCCGGAGGAAGACGTCGAAGTCGGGGGTGCCGACCGCTGCGCCCTGGACGTCACCGGTCGTCGCGCCGTCCGATTTCCCCGGCGCGTCGTCGGGATCGCTGGACGCGACGGACTGCAAGAGCACCATGGGGGACGGGTCGCAGGCGTCAGCCGCGAGGACGGTGAAGTGAACGGGACGCATCGTGTGATCCGGCGGCCAGAGAAAGGCAGGAGTGGCATGGACAGTCACCACGGGGGGCGTCGTGTCCGCGACCGTGATCGACGTCGAGCACGACGCGACGTTCCCGGCGCCGTCGGTCGCCAAGAAAGTCACCGTGGTCGTGCCGAGGGAATAGGCGCCTGAGGCGTCCGCGCCGCCCGCGTTGTGATCGTTCGCGATGGAGGCCGTGCCGGAGCACGAGTCGACGACCGTCGCGGACGGAACGGAAACCTGGGCGCGGCCGGCGGCCTGGCACTCGACCCGGACGCTCGGCGGACAGGTGATCGTGGGCGGCATCGTGTCCCGCACGGTGACGAGCGCATCGTCGGATGTCGTGGCTCCGGCCCGGTCGGTGACCGTGAGCGTCACGTCATGGAAACCGAGCGCAAGCGGAACCGATGCCGTAACTGCCGTCGCCAGCGTTCGACCGGCCTCCGTCCACGAATAAGCGACGATGTCGTCGTTCGTTCCCGCGGTCGAGTCGGGATCGGAGCTGAGGGATCCGTCGAGCGAAGCCGTCGCCTGGCCGTTCCCATCGCACTCGAGAATCCGGTCGGGCCCTGTGTCGGCCAGCGGAGGCCGATTCCCACAGCCGTCGGCGTGGACCGCCGAGACCGCATCGATCTCCGCGCCGAGCTCCGGAGCGAGCGCCGTGATCCTCAGAGTTGACGCGCCGGCGAGGCCCGCCTCCGAGAGCTCGATCTGGCACTCGCCGGCGGGACAGTCGCGGAGAAAGACGTAGTGGTCCCCGTCATCGCCGGCCTCGACCCGGAAGCTCGCGGCAGCCGTCGCATGCACGATGAGATCGGTCCCCGCGCCATTCCGGACCGCGCGGTCCAAGCCGAGATCGACTCGCCCGCCGATGCCTAGAGCGACGGTCGTGCCGTCCGGCGGGCCGAGCGCGGAAAGCGCCGTCGTGCTCGCGCTTCCGCTTCCCGGCGCGAAGGCGATCACGCGGCTCGCGTGCTCGCAGGCGGCGATGGGACCGTACTCCCAGGCGTCGGCGAGGTACGTCCCGTTGAACCCTCCGAAGACAAGCACGCTCCCCGACACACCGTCGTACGTCGACGTGTAATGAACGCGGGCCGGCGGACTCGACGCGGCCGGCGCTTCGGTCCAGTCGTTCCCGTCCCACTCCCACGTACCGGCGGTGAACTGGAGCCCGCTGGAGCCGCCGAAGAGCACCGCGCGCTCCCGCCCGACGTCGTAGGCCAACGCGTGTTCCGAGCGAGCCGGCGGGCTCGTCGCGGGCGCCTTCTCGACCCAGCTGCTCCCGTCCCATTCCCACGTGTCGCTCGAAGGACACTCCAAATCGCCGCAGCCGCCGAAGAGCACGACGCGCCCACGCGCGGCGTCGTAGGCCATCGCGTGGCGGTAGCGGGACGCCGGACCCGTCGCAGGCGTCACTTCGACCCAGTTGCTCCCGTCCCACTCCCAGGTGTCGGCGAGCAGGTCGAATCCGTTGGAGCCGCCGAAGAGCACGACGCGCCCGCGCGCGGCGTCGTACACCATCGTGTGACTGTGTCGCGGCGGCGGGCTCGTCGCGGGCGTCCTCATGACCCAGCTGCTCCCGTCCCACTCCCACGTGTCGGCCACCGGGCCGCGTTGCCCGAACCCCCCGAAGAGAACGACCCTTGCTCTCGCCCGGTCGTAGGCCATGGCGTGGAAGATGCGGCTCGGCGGGCTCGTGGCGGGCGTCTCTTGGACCCAGCGGCTCCCGTCCCACTCCCACGTGTCGGCAAGGAACGGACCCCCCGCGTAGCCGCCGAAGAGCACGGTTTTTCTGCGCGCGTCGTCGTAGGCGGCCGCATGGTTGGAGCGGGGCGGAGGGCTCGTCGTGGGCGACCTCTCGACCCAGCCGCTCCCGTCCCACTCCCACGTGTCGGCGAGAGGTGAGCGCCCGTCGTAACCCCCGAACAGCACCGCGCGGCTTCGCGCGCGGTCGAAGACCATCGCACCCACCACGCGCGGCGAGGGGCTCGCGTCCGGCGTCGTTTCGAGCCACGCGTTTCCGTCCCACTCCCAGGTATCGCCGAGCGGGGAGCTTCCGTCGTACCCGCCGAAGAGCACCGCGCGCCCGCGACCCTCGTCGAACGCCAGCATCTGCCACGTTCGCCCCGGCGGGTGCGCCGCAGGGGTGCGCTGGATCCAGGTGCTCCCGTCCCACTCCCACGTGTCCGCGAGATAGGAGACGCCGTCGAAGCCGCCGAAGAGCACGGCCCGCCCTCGCGCGCCGTCGTACGCCAACGCGCCGAACTCGCGCGGAGGCGGGCTCGCCGCAGGGGTGCGCTGAATCCAGGTGCTCCCGTCCCACTCCCACGTGTCCGCGAGATCGCCGACGTCTCCCGCTCCTCCGAACAGCACGATGCGCTGCCGCGCGCTGTCGTAGACCATCGCCTGCCCGTAGCGTCCCGGAGGGCTCGTAGCGGGCGTCGTTGCGACCCAGGTGTTCCCGTCCCACTCCCAGGTGTCAGCGAGGGCGAGCCCTGAAAAAAAATCGTATCCCCCGAAGAGCACGACGCGGCCGCGCGCGGCGTCGTAGGCCATCGCATGTCCGAAGCGCGGTGGCGGGCTCGTGGCCGGTCTTCGCTCGATCCATGTCGTCCCGTCCCACTCCCACGTGTCGGCGAAATCGAAGTAGTAGTACTCGTTCGCGCCGGCGAAGAGCACGACGCGGCCACGCCTGGTGTCGTACGCCATGGAATGCGCGTCTCGCGCCGGCGGACCGGATGGCGCCCCCGCGAGCAGCCAGTCGGGACGGCCGGAAATCCCCGCCGACACCGGCGCGAGCGCGGCCACGAAAACTGCCAGATAAACGAACGCTCTTCGCAAAGGGACTCCCGCAGGTCATGCCCGTTGCTCTAGTACGGGGCGCTGACCGGCGCGTCAAGAAGGAAGACGCCGCGCGGCGATTTCATCGTCGTAATTCGGCCGCATGCAGCCTCCGCAGCCCCTCCCGCGCCGCCGCATCGCCTGCGTCGATCTCGATCGCCCGCCTGTAGGCGTCGACCGCTCCGGCGGTGTCGCCGCGTCGCTCGAGATACTCGCCGCGGACCGTGACGGCCGCCGACAGCCGTGGGTGCGAGCGGAGAGCCTCGGCCAAGACCTCGTCCGCTTCACCGGGCCGATCGAGCGCGAACAGGGCACGGGCGCGGCCGAGCTGGGCGTCCGCGTGGCCGGGTGCGTTCTCCAGGGCTCGCGCGAAGTCGAGGGCGGCGTCCTCGGGGCGGCGCGCGTCGAGCGCGAGATCTCCCCGCAAGACCAGAGCGTCCGTGTGGGCGGCGTCGAGGTCCAACGCGCGACGCGCGGCTTCGACGGAGGCCGTCCCATCGCCGAGGCGGCGAAGCGTCTGCCCGAGCGCGGTCCACAGCGCGGCGGAGCGCGGTCGGCCGGCGAGAAGGGCGCGCAGGTCGGCCGCCGTCTGCGGGAGCGCCCCACGCCCCGCGCGCAGCTCGATCAGCCGCCTCGCGGCCTCGCGGTCGTTCGGTTCGATGCTCAGGGCGGCGAGATAGGCCGCCGCCGCGGCGTCGAAGCGGCCGAGCGACTCGAGAAGACGTCCGAGCGCGGAGCGCGGCTGGGCGAGACTGGGCGCGAGCGTCGCGGCGGCCTCATAGTGCCGGATCGCCTCGTCCACGTTCCCGAGGCGCGCTTCCACCGCCGCGAGCATCAGGTGGCCGTTCGAGAATTCCGGAGCGGCGGTGACGACGTGCGCGAGCTCCTCGCGCGCGAGCTCGAGCCGCCCCGTTCCGAGCAGGGCGGCGCCGAGCTGATACCGCACCATGAAGTTCTCGGGGGCCTCGGGAACGAGCCCGCGAAGCAGGGCGATACCCTCCTCCGAGTGTGCGGCCGCGAGACCCACGGCGCGATCGTAACGGCGCAGGTAGTCCGTCATCGTCTTGGGATCGCGGCCGCGCGCTTCTCCTGGACGGCGCTCGCTGACGCCGGCCGAGGTGTATCCGAGACTGCGCAGCTTCGCCTCGGACTCCGCGTCGAGCGCTCCTTTCGCGCGCGCCGCCGCCGCGGGATCGGCCGACTCTCGAAACGCGGTGAGGGCGTCGGCGAGCGGCTCCTCCTGGGGGTGGTTGCCATGGAGATTGCGGGTCTCCCTGGGATCCTGGTTCACGTCGTAGATTTCCGGGCTGGGTGCGTCGATGTACTTCAAGGATCCGCGCCGCAGCATCGTCAATTCGCTGAACCGGAATTGCAACCGAGGAAGATACGACTCCGCGTAGATCGGCCTCGACGGCGCCTTCCCCCCCGAGACCAGTCCGGCGAGATCGGCCCCCTCGATCCCCGGCGGCGCGTCGACCCGTGCCAGAGCGAGGATCGTCGGGAGAACGTCAACGAGGCTCACCGGCTGTGCGATACGGGCCCCCGTCGGGAACCGGCCCGGCGCCCGCAGCACGAAAGGCACGCGGATCGTCGCGTCGTACACGAAGACGCCGTGGGTCTGTTCGCCGTGTTCCCCCAGACTCTCGCCGTGATCGGCGACGACGCAGACGAGCGCGTCCGGGGCCTCGAGGTCGATTCGCGTCAGAAGACGGCCCACCTGCTCGTCGACGAACGCCGCTTCGGCGTCGTACGGACTTTCCGCGTGGCGCGAGAACCAAGGCTCGGGAGCGGCGTACGGGGCATGCGTATCGTAATAGTGCACCCAGAGGAAACGAGGTCCCCCGGAGAGGCGCCCCCAGACCTCGAGCGCGCGGTCGGTCACCCGCCTCGCGTCCCGTTCGCCGAAGAAGACCGGACGCGCGGGCCCCGTCGCCGTTTGAGCGTCGGGTATGTCCTCGTCGTAGACGTCGAAACCCTGAGCGAGCCCGTACCGGCTCTGGAGCGGGAAGGCCGCGATGACGGCGCCCGTCCGCCAGCCGGAGGCTTTCAAGATCTCGGCGAGCGTCGTTTCCG